>JBOGFV010000205.1:0-7832 GCA_050743525.1 Acidimicrobiales bacterium | reverse complement strand
GGCGGTGGCCGAGCGCGTCGCCGAGGTCGAGGCCCAGGAGGTCGAGGGCCTCGAGCCCGGTGAGATCGAGGCGATCACGGTGGCCGCGGCGGCCGACTCCGAGACCGACTCGACGTCCGCCAACGGCCAGCGTGCCGATGTCCCACCGTTGCCGACCGATGGAGACTCGAGGGTCGAGGAATTGTTTGCCCGGATCCGCGGGGGCCGCGTCGTCGACCCGGCCGACCCCGGACCGACGGCGGAGTCGGGCTCGGCGGAGGCCGAGGGCTCATCGTCCTCCGTCGCCACGGACACCGACCGCGACCCCGAGACCGAGCGGCTCATGACCGGGCGCGACGACCTGCTCGACCCGATCATCGCCAAGATGGCCCGCCGACTGAAGCGGGCCATGCAGGACGACCAGAACCAGCTCCTGCACCGGCTCCGGTCCGACGCCGGCGAGTACCGCCAGGAGCTGCTCGCCTCCGAGGACGACCAGCGCCGGGGCCTGGTCGAGGCGTCGGTGGACTTCCTGGGCGACGCCTTCGACGCCGGCGAGGCCTTCGCCCGCGACCAGCTCGGGCCCGAGGCCACCTCGGGCCCCGATGCCACCGAGGTCAACCGCTCGGCGGTCGGCTCGGGGGCCCAGGAGCTGGCCGACACGGTCGTCACCTTGCTGCGGCGAAAGCTCCTCGAGGAGGACACCGAGGGGCCGGGGCCGACCGAGGAGGAGGCCGCCGAGCTGGTGAGCGCCGCCTACCGGGAGTGGCGGGGCGAACGGATCGAGCGGTTGGTCGGCGACCACGTCATCGGGGCGTTCTCGAGCGGCGTGCGAGCGGCCTCGGGCAAGGCGCCGCTCCAATGGATCGCCTCGGGGTCCGACGAGAGCTGCGCCGACTGTGACGACAACGCCCTCTCCGAGGGGGTCGCGGAGGGGGAGCGGTTCCCGACCGGCCACCTGCACCCGCCGGCCCACGCGGGGTGCCGCTGCCTGGTCGTCCCGACGACGACTTGATCAACCTCCCGACCTAGGCTCCCACCGTGCGTAGCCCCCAAGATGTGGCGCCGCGCGCCCCGCGCACGCGGCACCGGGGGCGGTGGTGGCTCCTCGGGATCGCGGTCGTCCTCATCATCCTGCTGGCCTCGCTGCGCTCGCTGGCCACCCTCTACACCGACCGGCTGTGGTTCTCCTCGGTCAACCTGACCGGGGTCTGGGACACGCTCCTCGGGGTCAAGCTCGGGCTGTTCGCCTCCTTCGGGGGCCTCTTCTTCGTCCTGCTGTGGGTCAACCTGATCGTCTGCGACCGGGTGAGCTCGTCGCCCGACGCCCACGACCCCGACGACGAGCTGGTCCGTCGCTACCAGCGGATCGTGAAGCCGTACGCCAACCGCATCTACGCCGGCCTGGCGGTGGTGGTGGCGCTGATCGCGGCGGCCGGGACGATCGGGGAGTGGCAGAACTGGCTGCTCTTCACGCACGCCCAGTCCTTCGGCAGCAAGGACCCCCAGTTCGGCATGGACGCCGGCTTCTACGTCTTCAAGCTGCCGTTCCTCGAGTTCCTGGTCAACTGGCTGATCGTCTCGCTCATCGTGATCACGGTGTTCACGGCGGTCTTCCACTACCTCAATGGCGGGATCCGGACCCAGCGGGTCCGCCCCCGGGTCCGCCCGGTCGTGAAGGCCCACCTCTCGGTCCTGCTCGCCCTGATCGCCCTGGCCAAGGCGGGCGGCTACGTGCTGGCCCGGCTCGCGCTGGTCACCTCGACCAACGGGTTCGTGGAGGGGGCCGGCTACACCGACGTCCACGCCCGGATCCCGGCCCTCGAGCTCCTCTTCTGGATCTCACTGGCCGCCGCCGGGGTGCTGCTGTGGAACATCCGCCGCCAGGGCTGGACCATCCCGATCCTGGCCGTCGGGCTGTGGGCCTTCGTGGCGCTGGTGATCGGGGTGATCTACCCGGCCATCGCCCAGGCCATCGTCAACCCGTCGCAGAACCAGAAGGAGGCCACCTACATCGCCCGCAACATCGCCGCGACTCGGGAGGCCTACAACCTCAAGCACGTCTCCATCTCCCCCTACTCGGCCGACACCTCGCTCACGCCCGAGCAGGTGTTGCAGAACGCCGGCACCCTGGCCAACATCCGGCTCTGGGACCCCGACCCCCAGATCTCGCTCCCGACCTTCCAGAAGCTCCAGGGCCTGGCCCAACACGGCTACTACACGTTCCAGGGCCTGGCCGTGGACCGCTACATGATCGACGGGTCGCTCCAGCCGGTCCTCGTCGGGGCCCGCCAGATCAACTCGTCGGGCATCGCCTCGCCGACCTGGGTCAACACCCACCTCGAGTACACCCACGGCGAGGGGATCGTGCTCTCCCAGGCCAACACCGCGACGGCCAAGGGCGATCCGGTGTTCGCGGTGAGGAACGTCCCCCCGACTTCGATCAAGCGCGCGCCGACGGTCACCCAGCCGGACGTCTACTTCGGGCTCAGCGAGCCCGGCTTCGTGGTCGCCAACACCGAGGAGGACGAGATCGGGACGGGCAACCCGCACTATGGGGGCAACGGCGGGGTCCAGCTTTCCTCGTTCCTGCGCAAGGCCGCCTTCGCGATCCGCCTCGGCGACTTCAACCTGCTGATCTCGGGCCAGGTCACCCACCAGTCCCGCATCATGTTCGTGCGGGACATCCAGACCATGGCCCAGAAGGCGGCGCCCTTCCTCAACTGGGACGCCGACCCCTACGCGGTGCTGGTGGACGGGCACATCGACTGGGTCCTCGACGGCTACACGACGACGGCGAACTACCCGTATTCGGAGAACGCCTCCAGCGCCTCGGTGCCCCAGGGCGGCGGGCTGCCGGCCAGCTACAACTACGTGCGGAACTCCGTGAAGCTGGTCGTGAACGCCTACACCGGGTCGATGACCTTCTACGCGATGGACCAGGACCCGATCCTGCGCACCTACGAGTCGGCCTTCCCGACCATGTTCACCCCGGCCTCGGAGATGCCGACCAGCCTCCAGCAGCACCTCCGCTACCCCGAGGACATGTTCTCGATCCAGACGGCCCTCTATGGCCGCTACCACTTGTCCTCATCCAACGCCTTCTACAACGCCAACGGGGCCTGGACGCTGTCGCCGACCGCGGGGGCCGGCCCCTCCAGCCAGGCCCTCCAGGTCACCCTGACCACCAACGCCCAGAACCAGACCATCTCGGGGACCATCGCCCCGATGGCGCCCATCTACCAGGTGATGCAGGTGCCGGGGACCAAGGGCCAGTCGTTCACGATCACGGACGCCTACGTGCCCTTCAACACCGGGGCCAACAGCCAGAACCTCGCTGCCTTCATGATCGGCACCTACAAGTCGGGAGCGGGCGGGAAGCTCCACGTCTTTGTGACCCCCCCCGGCCAGACGGTCGGGCCGGCCCTGGCCGAGTCCGAGATCCAACAGAACAGCACCGTCTCCCAGGACATCACCCTGCTCGACCAGCACGGCTCGAGCGTCCTGCTCGGCAACATCCTCATGGTCCCGGTCGGCAACGCCGTCGTCTACGTCCGGCCGATGTACGTGGAGTCGAGCGGCAACCCCCAGCCCGAGCTGACCTACGTGATCACGGTGCTCGGCCAGGACGTCCAGATCCAGCCCACCCTCGCTGACTCGCTGGGCAAGCTGCTCAGGTCCCCCATCCCGACCGGCCAGACCGGTTCGAGCTCGTCGTCCAACCTGAGCGAGGCCACCAGGGCCGCGGTCAACTCGCTGCTCCAGCAGGCCCAGGCCGACTATGCAGCCGCCCAACAGGCGCTGATGACCGGCGGCGCCTCGGGGCTCACCACGTTCCAGACCGAGATCCAGGCGATGGAGACGGCCCTGCAGCAGGCCGAGGCGCTGATCAATCCGACCGGGGCGAAGTCGACGACCACCACCACGACGACGACGACCGTCCCCAAGAAGAAGACGACGAAGACCAAGAGCTCGGGGGCGACTGCGCTTGGTGTCAGCGGGCCAAGACCAACCAGCTGAGCGGCCGGGCGCCCGATCCGACCCGTCCGGGTACGCGCGAAGATGGGGACGTAGGACCAGCTCGCCGATGCGGGCCTGAGCTCGGAGGTGCCCGATGGGCTTTCTCGACAAGGTCAAGGAAGGGGCCGCCCAGGCCACCGCGGCGGCCAAGGACGCCGCCACCAAGGGCCAGGCCAAGCTCAACGAAGTGCAGGCCAAGCGGGCCGCCGACGCCCTGCTCCGGGACCTGGGCGCTTCGGCTTACGCCGAGAAGACCGGCCGGGGAGCGGCCAACAACTCGGCCGAGATCGACCGCATCCTCGGGGCCCTCGAGCAGCACGAGCGTGACAACGGCCCGATCGACCTGACCACCAACTCCAGCAGCAACTAAGGCGAGATCGCCTCGGGCCCCCGGGGCCCGCGAACGGCCGGTGGCTCAGTCGGCGGGCGACTCGTCGATGCCGCGGCCGGGGCCGAGGATGCCATGGGGGTCGAACGCCGCCTTGATCCGGCGCATCAAGGCCAGCTTCACCGGGTCCTCGAGCTCGAAGTAGTAGCCCTGCTTCTCGGTCCCGAGCCCGTGCTCGCCCGAGACGGCGCCGCCCAACTCCACCGCGGCCGCCAGGACGGCCCGGACAAAGCCGTGGCGGCGCTCCTCGTCGGGCTGGAATACCGACAGGTGCACGTTGCCGTCGCCCACGTGCCCGCACGCCGAGACGAACGCCTGGTGCTCGGAGACCAGCCCGGCGACCCGGGTCATGAATGGCGCAATGGCCGCCCTCGGCACGACCGTGTCGATGATGTCGTGGGCACCGGCGGCCTTGGACACGAAGAAGGCGCGTTCGCGGGCCGCGATCAGATCCGCGCCGGCCCCCGACGGGAGCACGTACACGTCGTCCGCCCCGGCCTCGGCGAGCACCGCCGCCGCCGTCTGCACGTCCTCGGCCAGCCGGTCCTCGTGGGCGCTCTCCAGCATGACCACGAGGTAGGCGACGGTGGCCGCCTGCACGTCGGCCGGGACCCCGAGGTCGAGGTCGGCGGCCCGGGTGATGCCGGCCATGGCCAGGGCGTCGATGTACTCGAGGATGAGCGGGGCGACGCCGCTCGACACCAGGGTCGGCACCGAGGCGGTCACCTGGTCGAGCGTGGCGAAGGGGGCGAGCAGGGTGGCCAGGTGGGGGAGCCGCGGCACCAGCTTGAGGGTGACCTCGGTGACGAGCGCAAGCGTCCCTTCGGACCCGATGACCAGCTGGGTCAGGTCGTAGCCCGACGACGACTTCACGTACCGCCCGCCGGTCCGGATGACCTCGCCCCCGGGCAGGACCAACTCGAGCCCCAGCACGTGGTGCCGGGTGACCCCATAGCGGATCGCCCGCATGCCGCCGGCGTTGGTGGCGACGTTGCCCCCGAGGGAGGCCGACATCTCGCCCGGGTACACCGGGTACATGAGCCCAAGGGGCCGCAGCTCGGCGTCCAGCTCGGCCAGCGTCACCCCGGGCTCGACGACCGCGACCTGGTTCGCCGTGTCGACCTCGAGGATCCGATTCATCCGGTCGAAAGCAACGACGATGCCGTCGGCCAATGGCCGAGCGGCTCCCGACAAGCCCGTCCCCGACCCTCGAGCGACCACGGGAACTCGAAGCGAATCGGCGAGTTCGAGGATCCGGCAGACCTCGTTGGCGGATCCAGGGCGTACGACTGCCAGGGGGACCACAGGCTGAGCACCAAGCGTCTCGTCGTGGGTGTCGTCCGGCCTGACGGTGTCCGCCACCCAGGCGGCGTCGGATCCGACGATCCGCTCCAACTCCTCGATCAGATCGCTCATTCGGAGCCCGGCCTGCCGTTCACTTGGGTCCTCTGGTCATGCGATCAGCTCCGGAACTCGATGAAGCCAGCGGCTGAGAAGTCTCCATCGAATGCAAGGGCCTCACGAATTCGGCCTCGTCGCATCACCACAAAGCTGGTGGCATCAACGAACGAATACTGCCGCTCGTCGTGACGTCGAAGCCACCGCCAAGCCTCAGTCTCGACGTCCTCGTCAACATGGCGGACCGAGAGCTGCGACAGATCGCTCACTGCGTCAAGAAACCGCACGGCCCGCTGGTGCCCCGCCCGCCGTGCGAGGAAGGTCCAGGTCTCACCCAGCACCGCCGAGGTGGTGAGGAGCGGTCCAGCCCCTGCTTCCCAGGCCGCTCGAGCCGCGGCGTGACGGGCATCCCGCCGGAACTGGAGGGCCACCCAGAATGAAGTGTCGACGAACCTCACGCGCCATAGACGATCTCGTCGATGTCACCGGCGTCGTCGTCGATGTCGCCGATGAGCGACGAGAACGAGTCTCGGCCGCGTTGGGGCTTGAGCTGCTCACGCACGAGCTCGCGGATGAGGGCAGCCCGTGAGATGTGTCGGCGTGCCGCCTCGACGGCGAGCGCTTCGTCAAGCTCCTCGTCGATGCTGATCTGCAGCCTTCTCATGGTTCAGTATACATCACTCTCATTACATCACCCTCCCAGAACCTGAGTACCCTTCGAACCTGGGTCGCACTGGCGATCGGTGACCGCGCATCGAGTCCTGTCTCGGCCGACGGACACCGGTTTCACCCGTCCGTGAGAATCGCGTTGCCATGTCCGGGCCGACACGGCAGCCGTGTGGCGTCGGTGCAACAAGAGCTTGCCGTCCTGAGCGGCTTTCGAGCGTTGCGGTTTCCCGGAGGGAGTCGGGAAGGTTGTCCTGGATAGTCAGTGGGCCACTGCTGCTAAATTGAACTCTTCGCCGCGGGGTGGAGCAGTCTGGTAGCTCGTCGGGCTCATAACCCGAAGGTCGTAGGTTCAAATCCTACCCCCGCCACCACATAGCTCCAACTGGGCGCGGACTAGTTCCCGCCCGGTTGGAGCTTCTTTTTCATATTTCACGGTTAGGCCCAGCGCCCGGTACAAGGCGGCTCGGTCGATCCGGTCGGATGAGGCCAAGAGTTCAACGAGCCCTCTGGTTTCGGTGAGCACGGCTCGAAGATCGGGTTCTGCGATCTGGGCGGGTCGCTCGTGTGATCGTCCCCACCGTTCGATGATCGATCGAGCGGCAGTGATTTCAGCCTGGATCTTGCGGGTCTGCCCGGCCGCCAGGGCGGGGTCCATACCGGCACGGATGGCAGCGATCACGCGGTCCAGCTCCACAGCGAGACGGTGCTCCCGGTTGCGCGCTTGGCTCACGTCAGCTGGTTCGGCGTCCGCCTTCTCGTCCGCCGTCAGGATGGAAGCCACGGTGGCGTCGAGGTGGTCGGGGTCAGTGAGAAACCTGAGCCACTTGTCGACGGCGGCAAGGATGCGTTCTTCACGGACCATGTAGGTGGGCGGGTGCCCGGGGACCGAAGGCGTGGCGTAGTCAGGTCGGGTAGCCGAGCAGCGGTAGTACGGCTTGTTCTTGGCGGTGTTGCCGAACATCGACTTGCCGCACTGCCCGCACCGGACTGCCCCGGAGAGGAGATACTGGCCGGGTTCAGAGCGCGGCCGTCGTCGGCCGTTGCCGTGCGTGTTGGTGATGCGCTTGTTGACCCGCTGGAACAGATCCTCGGGGACGAGCGCAGGCCATGAGGGTTCTTCTGACCAGGACCAAGCGTCGGGGTCCTGCCAACGTTGACGGGAGGTCGTGCCGAGTGCAGCGTCGCGGGTGTCGAGGAGTTCGTCGTAGCGGCGTTGGCGTCCGGCGACCTGGTGACCGAGATACCGAGGGTTGATGAGGATTGCTCGCACCGCGGAACCGCCCCAGACGCCAGCGGAGCGTGGGTGTCGGACGGGTCCTACCTCGCCGGGGCTGAGAAGGCCTTCGGTTTCGAGCCGTTGAGCGATGGAGCGGTAGCC
>JBOGFV010000204.1:0-6361 GCA_050743525.1 Acidimicrobiales bacterium | reverse complement strand
AGCCATCCGTGCCACTCGGAGTGAACGCGATGTCGAAGTCCCCGTGCGGGCTGGTGAGGTTCCACATCTGAACGCGGCCGAGTGACGTCGCGTCGTGGTCGAACGGAAGTCCGTCGAGATCGTCGGCAATCCGGATCCGCGCCCCGAGCTCGTCGAGCGCGGCTGAGAGTCGCTCGAGATTGACCGGGTCAGACGAGGGGGTCAGGTCGATGTCCCTCGTGCGCGGAATGGGTGCCCCTTGGAGTTGCGCCGCAAATGCTCCGATGACGACATACCGGACGCCGTTGCGATTGAACGCTTCGATGATCGCACCAGGATCGAAACCCTCTGGCCGTCGGGCGCTCATGGGGCCCGCTCGAGACGCCTTCTCGCCGCCCGCTCCAGTTCGCGCTGGTACGACTGCCAGCGCGCCTGTTCCTCGGGGTCCCGGAGTCCCTCACGCCGTGCGAGCACCTCGTCGTGGTCGTCATGTGGCGCGACGCCAAGCTCGAGATCAAACCCGGCCCCTCCCAGGATTCGCATCAAGGTCGGGAGGGTCGGCTGCCGCCGACCCGATTCATAGGCCGCGATCGTTGGCTGGGACACACCAAGCCGACCAGCCAGATCTCGTTGCGTCAGCCCGGCCCGGAGGCGGGCGAGGAGGATCAGGCTGCCGGCCACGGACGGGCTTCCTTGCACCCTCGCCATCGGCATATTATAGACGATTGTCGTTCATGCGATAACTGATCGTCTATTTGGACCCGGCTCGCTCCGATGGGAGCCCAAAGCTGATCGGCAGGCCGGGCGGGGATACTGGGCCATGGACGACGGGGCCGCTGCGCAGATCCGCCGGCACTTCGACGAGCTGGCCGACGGCGAGTGGGATCGCCTCGCCGACTCGCCCAGAGGCCCGATCGGCTCCGAGGTCCACCGGCGCGTGCTCGCCGAGTTCGTCGGCCCGGGCCACCGAGTGCTCGAGATCGGCGCCGGACCAGGCCCGCTTCACCATTGCCATGGCCGAGCTGGGCGCGACCGTGGTGGTCACCGACGTCTCGGCGGTTCAGCTCGATCTGAACGCCCGACACGTGGCAGCGGCCGGCCTCGAGCACGCAGTCGAGCGTCGCCAGGTCCTGGACGTCGCCCAAAGCGGCGCGTTCGGTGATCGCGAGTTCGACGTCGTCGCGGCGTTCGGCGGCCCTCTCTCCTACGCCTTCGAGCGGGCCGAGGAGGCCCTGGCCGGCCTGCTCCGCGTCGGCGACGTCGTCCTGGCGTCGGTGATGTCGACGCTCGGCGGGTGGCGCCACTTCCTCCGACAGATCGCCGAGGAGGCCGCCACCGTCGGGCAGGACGCCACCGACCGGCTCATCGAGACTGGCGACCTGCGCAAACGAGCTGCATTCCACTGGCCACGTGGCTCGGATGTTCCGGGGGCGGGAGGTGGCGGCGATGCTCCAACGCTGCGACGCCGAGGTCTGGGTGGCCAGCGCCAGCAACTGGGCCTCGATGGCCGACCAGGAGGTGGTGGCCGGGATCGAGGCCGAGCCCGACCACTGGCGACGCTTCGTCGAGCATGAGGTCATCGCGTGCCGGGAGCCGGGGGCGCTCGACGGCGGGACCCACATCGTCTTCGCGGCACGCAAGCGCCGCTGACGAGTCAGGCCCGGGCCCGGGCCTCGAGGTCGGTGCCGCCATTTCGGCGGGCCAGACGCGACACCGCGACCGCCGAGAAGCCCGCCTGACCCAGCAGCGCCTCGACCTCGGCCTCCGTCCAGCAGGCGAAGAACCGCCCCTCGAAGTCATCACCCGGGAGGTCGTGGCCTTCGTAGGAGCCCTCGATGAGGGAGAGGAGGAATAGGCCGCCCGGCCGGAGGGCCCGGCGGGCGTCGCGCAGCGCCGCGGTCAGCCGCTCCTTGGGCACATGGAGATAGGAGTGGCGCGCGAACAGCCCCGCGACGGCCCGGTCGCAGAGCGGGAGCGCCTCCAGGTCGGCCCGGATCAATGGGACCGCGTTCCGGCCGGCCAGCTCGAGCATCGCGGCGCTGGCGTCGAGGCCGACCACGGCCGGGCCGAGATCGCGGAGGTAGCGGCCGGCCCCACAGCCGAGGTCGACGACCGGCCCCTCCCCCAGCTCTTCACGGAGCCGCCGGCCGAAATCGTCGGTCGCCTCGCCACGGCGCTCGATCCACTCCCGGGCCCGGCGCTCGTAGACGGCGATGGTGGCGGCGTCCACGGCCGAAGCGTACCGACGCGGCGCTTCGGGCCTCGGCTCGGGAATTGGCGATCTCGAGCAGGACGTCGGCGTGGCATGGCCGGTGGGCAGCGCACCAGCAAGCCAGGTCCGTGGCGGCCAGCTCCCGGCGGACCTGCTCTTCGAGTCCCCGCTCTCGGATCCAGCCGCGGAACAACGCGGTCGCCTGCTCGCGGGTGATCGGGTCGCCGGTTCGGGGCCCCGGGTCGCCGATCCAGAACGGATTCCCCCAGGCGTTCGGGCGGGCCACGCTCACCGCCCCCTCGGGGAGCCTCCAGCCCTTGGAACGGCGGAGCTGCAGCCGGCGCGGCGGCGGGCGCTCGGTCACCGACCGACCAGCACCCCTACCGGCACCGTCGACAGGACCCGCGCCACCGGCAGGGTGCTGCCGCTGGCGTCGAGGCTCGCCCCGGTCACGACGTCGACAAGACCTCGCGGCGCGGTGTCCGGGAGCCGGATCGAGGTCCGTCCCCACCGCGCGCCGATCGGAGCGGCACCGCCGGCGAGCGTCATCGGGAGCCTCGGGACGACCGTGATCGACCAGGCCCGCCGGCGGCGCCGGGCGAAGGCAACGACGTGGTCCCGCTTCGGGCCCCGCGCCTCCAGCGGCAGGTAAGAGCCCGAGGAGAACAGCTCCGATGAATCCCGCCGGAGGCGCAGCAGCGCCGCCGTGAGGGCCAGCTTCACGTCGTCGGGGTCGCCGCCCGGCCCGCCGGGGCCCCGGCCGTCCAGGACCGCGAGCCGGCCGGCCAGCCCGTCGAAGTCGACGGCCCTGCGGTTGTCGGGATCCATCAGCGACAGGTCGAATCGCTCGGTGCCCTGGTACACGTCGGGAACCCCGGGGGCGGTGGCGGCCAGGGCCACCATGGCCAGCGAGTTGGTGACCGCGGCCGGGCCGATGCGCCGCACGAACCGGGTCAGCTCGCGCCCCGTGCGCTGGTCGGCGAACAGCGCGTCCACCAACGCGTCGAGGGCCCGCTCGTAGAGGCGGTCGGGGTCGACCCAGCTCGTCCTCTCCTTTTCCTCGCGCGCCGCCTTCGACATCGCGGCGCGGACCCGGGCCGGCACGCCGGTGAGCGGGCCGTCGCCGGCCGGCCACACCCCGACCAGGGTCTGGTAGGCGAACAGCTCGTCGTGGGGGTCGGGCCCGCCGTTGGTCTCGATCAGGGCCCGGTGCCGGCGGCGCCACCCATTGACCAGCCGCCCCCACTCCTCGGGGATCTCGGAGATCACGGCCAGCCGGGCCCGCACATCGGCGCTCCGCTTGGAGTCATGGGTGCTGAGCCCATTGAGGCCGTTCGGCGAGCGGCGCCGGCGCGCCCGCATCGCGTCGTGCCAGTCGGCGATCCCGAGCGACGGGCGGCCCGGGTCTCCGCCGACCTCGGCGCCGGCGAGGAGGCCGCCGTAGCGGTAGCAGGCCGTGTCCTCGACCCCCTTGGCGGCGACGGCGCCGCTCAGCTGCTGCCACCGCAGGACCAGCTCAGCCCGGGCCGGCAGCGGCACCTCGCCGGGACGGCGCCGGGAGGCTCGGGTGAGGAGACGGGTGAGCGCGTCGAGCGCTCGCTGCTCCTCGACGCCCAGCCGCGGCCGTGCCCGTCGGGCTGCCCCGGCGATCCGGGCCCGGTCCTCGCGGCTCGGCGGGCCCGAGAGATAGGTCCGGTACACGTCGAAGCCGGCGGTCAGCTCCCCGATCGCCCGGTGCAGGTCCGGCAGGGCCAGGTCGCTGCCCGGCTCCTCGTCGTCGATGGCGGCCCGGGCCAGCCCGGCCAGCCGGTCGAGCTGGCCGGGGAACAGCTCCTCGAGCACGGTCCGACGCCCGTCGGCGGCGAGCTCGGCGAAGCTCCGCGAATCGCTGGTCACGGATCGGCCCAGGGCCTCGATGGCCGCGGCGCCGGCCGGCTCGACGAGAAGCCGGATGGCGAGGTCGGCGAACTCGTAGCCGGTGGCCCCGTCGACGGCCCACCGGGCCGGGAACCACTCGCCGTCGCCGAAGATCTTCTCGACCACCACGGCGGCCGGCTCGCCGCGGGATGCCTCCATGTCGGCGCGGAGCCGCTCGAGGTAGGTGGCCGGATCGGCCAGCCCGTCGACGTGGTCGACCCGCACCCCCGCGACCCGGCGGTCGGCGACCAGCTCGAGGACCTTGCGGTGGGTCGCCTCATAGACGTCGGGATCCTCGACCCGCACCCCGACCAAGCGGTCGATGTCGAAGAAACGGCGGTAGTTGCCCTCGTAGCGCTCCAGCCGCCAGAACGCGAGACGGTAGCGCTGGCGGCCGAGGACCGCCCCGGGGCCGCCCGGCCCGGCATCGTCGGGGCCGACCGGGAACCGCTCGGAGCCGAACCGCAGCACCTGGCCGCCGTCCACGGTGGTGATCCGTCCAGCGGCCAGGACCTCGGCGATGGGCGCGTCGAGCGTCGGGAGCAGCACCTGGCCGTGGCCAGCCGCCCAGTCGATGTCGAAGTACGACGCGAACTCTGACCCGGGGCCGTTGGCGAGCACGTCCCACCACCACCGGTTGTCCGGAGCGGCGGCCATGTGGTTGGGGACGATGTCGATCAGGAGGCGCATGCCGTGCTCGTCGAGCCGGTCCAGCAGCGACTCGAGCTCGGCGGCCGTGCCGAGCTCGGGATCGAGGCGGGTCGGGTCGATGACGTCGTAGCCGTGGGTGCTGCCCGGCGCCGCCGCCAGCACCGGCGACGTGTACAGGGTCTCGACGCCCAGCGCGTCGAGATACGCGACGATGCCGGCCGCCCCCGCGAATCCGACCCCGCTCAGCTGCAGCCGGTAGGTCGACCCGAGCGGGCGGCCCCGGGCCCCGCTCAAGGCTCGGGCCGCTCGGTGTGCCGGAGCAGCACGCTCGACTGACCGCCGAGGTTGACGGTGTGGCCCCGGACGGGTCGGGGGAAGGACCCGACCGGGCGCAGCGTGCTGAGCAGCTCCTCCCAGCGACCGGGCCAGTCGATGTCGGGGAGCGTGTAGGAGCGGGAGCCGTGCCCGGCGTTCAGGAGCACGAACAGGGTGTCGCCGCGCTCGGAGCGGCCCAGCGAGTCGATCTCGTCGGCGGCCCGGCCGAGCAGGAGCATGCCGATGCTCCGATTCTCGGGGTCGGACCACTCGGCCTCGGTCATCTCCTGGCCGTCGGGCCGGATCCAGGTCACGTCCTTGGTCAGGCCGCCGGCGGCCGGCTCGCCGGTGAAGAAGTTGCGGCGGCGCAGGATCGGGTTGGCCCGGATGGTGGCGATGAGGTCGCGGACATAGTTGGTGAAGTCGCGGCCGGTCGCCCCCACGTCCCAGTTGATCCAGCTGGTCTCGTTGTCCTGGCAATAGGCGTTGTTGTTGCCGAACTGGGTCCGGCCGATCTCGTCGCCCCCGAGCAGCATCGGCACGCCCTGGGACAGCATCAGCGTGGTGAGCAGATTGCGCTTCATGCGATCCCGGACCCGCTGGGTCCGAACCGACTCGGTCTGGCCCTCGACCCCCCAGTTGCGGCTGTAGTTCTCGTCAGTTCCGTCGCCGTTGTCCTCGCCGTTGGCCTCGTTGTGCTTGTGGTCATAGCTGACCAGGTCGGCGAGGGTGAACCCGTCGTGGCAGGTGACGAAGTTGACGCTGGCGTAGGTGCGCCGGCCGCTCGGGGCGAAGATCTCCCGGGACCCGGTGAGGCGGGAGGCGAGCTCGGAGACCTGCCCGGCGTCGCCCCGCCAGAACCGCCGGACGCAGTCCCGGAAGGCGCCGTTCCACTCCGACCACCCGACCGGGAACCGGCCCAGCTGGTAGCCGTCGGGGCCGGCGTCCCAGGGCTCCGCGATCAGCTTCACGGTCGAGAGGACCGGGTCTTGGGAGATGATCTCGAAGAAGGCGCTCGGCTGGCCGGCCTCGTACCCGCGCACGAGGACCGGGGCGAGGTCGAAGCGGAACCCGTCGACGTGCATGTCGGTCACCCAATAGCGGAGGCTGTCGGTGATGAGCCCCATGGTGCGCGGGTGCAGGATGTTGAGGCTGTTGCCGGTCCCGGTGAAGTCGAGGTAGTAGCGGGGCTCGTCGGGCATCAGCCGGTAGTAGACGGCGTTGTCGATCCCCCGCAGCGAGAGGGTCGGGCCCAGGTGGTTGCCCTCGCCGGTGTGGTTGAACACG
>JBOGFV010000203.1:0-4015 GCA_050743525.1 Acidimicrobiales bacterium | reverse complement strand
TCACCGAGATGGACGACACCCAAGCGCGTCTCTACGAGCTGTTCAACCTGGAGCGATACGCCCCCACCCGCTGAGTTAGGTAATACCGAGGGCACATCTCAATACCACTACTGACCTGGGGAAGTGGCGGCTCCGCCCTCGCTATCCAGGAAGGTACCGCTAGAGGTCGGCGGCCAGGTCTCCGCCGAGGTCCCGGGGCGGGAGGGCTGGCTCGGCTCGGTCCCGGGGCGCCGACGGCATCGAGCCGGCCTGGCCGATCCGGTAGCCCACCGAGCGCACGGTCTCGATGAGGTGCGCGTGCTCCTCGCCGAGCTTGGCCCGCAGCCGCCGGATGTGGACGTCCACGGTCCGGGCCCCCCCGTAGTACTCGTAGCCCCACACCCGGTTGAGCAGCGTGTCGCGGGTGAACACCTTCCCCGGGTGCGTGGCCAGGAAGCGGAGCAGTTGGTACTCCATGTAGGTGAGGTCGAGGGCCCGGCCCGCGATCCCGGCCTGATAGGTCTCGAGGTTGAGGACGAGCGGCCCGTGCTCGATGATGTCCTCGTCGGCCGGCTGGCCGGTCCGCCAGAACAGGTGCTCGACCCGGGCGGCCAGCTCACCGGGGTGCAGGGGCGCCACGCAGAAGTCGTCGAACAGGTCGTTGCGCAGCTTGAGTTCGGCGATCTCGTGGCGGGCCACGATGAGCAGCACCGGGGCGATCGGGTCCTCGCGCCGGCGCAGGTGCCGGCACAGCTCGATGGCCCCGTTCATGTCGTCGGTCGCGCACACGACCGCGCCGACCCAACCCGGCTTGGTCCCCCGCTCGAGCGCCGCCGCGGTGCCGGCCCCCGAGACGCACACGAGGTCGTAGCCGGCTTCCCGCAGGGGCCTGCCCCACTCGGTCGCAAGGGGGTCCGGGAAGCACAGCAGCTCGGCCCTGGGCCGAGCCACCCGCACCAGCCGCCGGGTCAGGGGGATGGCCATCAGAGCACCGGGAGGTAGCGCTTGAGCTCGAACGGGGTGACCTCGGCGCGATAGGCGGTCCACTCGGACCGCTTGTTGCGCAGGAACCACTCGAAGACGTGGTCGCCGAGGGTCTCGAGCAGCAGCTTGGACCGTTCCATCTCGTCGACCGCGTCGTTGAGGGAGACCGGCAGCGAGCCGATCCCCTTGGCGGTCAGCTCCTCGGCCGAGAGGTCGAACAGGTTGGCGTCGGCCTCGGCCGGGAGCTCGTAGCGGCCCTCGATGCCGCGCAGGCCGGCCGCCAGGATCACCGCGAACGCGAGGTAGGGGTTGCAGGCCGAGTCGGGGGCCCGGTACTCGACCCGCGTCGACTCCGACTTGTTGCGCTTCACCACCGGCACCCGCACCAGCGCGCTGCGGTTGTTGCGGGCCCAGCTCAGGTGGATCGGTGCCTCGTAGCCGAGGACGAGGCGCTTGTAGGAGTTGACCCACTGGTTGGTGACCGCGGTGATCTCTCGGGCATGGCGGAGGAGACCGGCCATGAACTGCTTGGCCACCGGCGAGAGCCCGTACTCGTCACCGGGGTCGCAGAAGGCATTTTCCTCGCCCCGCCACAACGACAGGTGGGTGTGCATGCCCGAGCCCTGGACGCCCGCCAGCGGCTTGGGCATGAAGCTCGCGTGGACGTGCTCCTGGCGGGCCAGTTCCTTGACCACCAGCCGCACCGTCATGACCGTGTCGGCCATCGTCAGCGCGTCGGTGTAGCGCAGGTCGATCTCGTGCTGGCCGGGCGCGTCCTCGTGCTGGGCGTGCTCGACCGGGATGCCCATCTCCTCCAAGGTCAGCACGGTCCGGCGACGCAGGTCGCTCGACGGGTCGGCCCCGGTCAGATCGAAGTAGGAGCCCGAGTCGATCGGCCGGGGCGGCCGGGCCGGATCGAACTCGGTGTCGGCGAAATAGAAGTACTCGACCTCGGGAGAGGCGAAGAAGTTGTAGCCGGCCGAGCGGGCTCGCTCGAGCGTCCGGCGCAGCGTGTGCCGCGGGCACCCCTCGAAGGGGGTCTGGTCGAGGTTGAAGATGTCGCAGAAGACCCGGGCCACCGGCTCGTCGCGCCCGTGCCACGGGATGAGCTGGAAGGTGTCGGCATCGGGCCGGGCCAGCACGTCGGACTCCTGGACCCGGCTGAACCCGTCGATGGCGGAGCCGTCGAACGTCATGCCCTCGTCGAGCGCGTTCTCGAGCTCGGCCGGGGTGATGTTGAAGGTCTTGGGGGTCCCGAGGACGTCGGTGAACCACAGCTGGACGAAGCGGATCCCCCGCTCCTCGACGGTGCGCAGCACATAGTCCCGCTGGTCTCGCACCACCACATTCTTCCAGGTCGCCGCGCCGACTCGGTCTGGGCTACCGTCCCGGCGAACCTGGCTGCCAGGGTCGCGGCTCGATTTCACGCTCCGTTTACATACGGGCAACAGCGAGGAAACCGGCGCTGGCCAGACTCTGAAGCCAAGGGCGGTGTGGGCGCGTTGCGCCCGCCGGCTGCCCCGCAACGAGCGCCCGGTGCCGGCCGGGTCAGTGAGGAGGACAGGTGATCAAGCGCACCCCTGCGGAGGTGCTGAAGCTGGCCAAGGACGAGGGGGTCGAGATCGTCGACGTGCGGTTCGCCGACCTCCCCGGCATGACCCAGCACTTCTCGGTTCCGACCCACGAGCTGACCGAGGACCGCTTCACCGAAGGCTTCGGGTTCGACGGCTCCTCGATCCGCGGGTTCCAGGAGATCCAGGAATCCGACATGCTCCTGCTCCCAGACCCGAACATGGCCTACATCGACCCGTTCCGTCAGCACAGAACGCTCAACATCCACTGCTTCGTGCACGACCCGGTGACGCTCGATCCGTACTCGCGAGACCCCCGCCATGTCGCCCGCAAGGCCGAGGCGTACCTGCAGACGACCGGCATCGCCGACACCGCCTTCTTCGGGCCCGAGGCCGAATATTTCATCTTCGACCACGTCGAATACGGGCAGGGCGTGAACTACGGCACCTACCGGATCGACTCGATCGAGGGCCACTGGAACACGACCCAGCAGCAGTCCGGGGACCGGGGCAACAACCTCGGCTACAAGATGCGGCCGCAGGATGGCTACTTCCCGGTCCCGCCCAACGACAAGTTCCAGGACCTGCGCTCCGAGATGATCCTCGAGCTCGAGCGGCTCAACATCGCCATGGAGGTGCAGCACCACGAGGTGGCCAGCGGCGGCCAAGCCGAGATGGACATGCGCTTCGACACCATGGCGCTCATGGCCGACAAGCTCTCCATCTACAAGTACGTGGTCAAGAGCGTCGCCGACAGCGCCGGCTACACGGCGACCTTCATGCCCAAGCCCCTGTTCCAGGAGAACGGCTCGGGCATGCACTGCCACCAGTCGCTGTGGAAGGACGGCGAGCCGCTGTTCTTCGGCGACGGCTATGGCGGGCTGTCGGACATCGGGCGCTGGTATGTCGGCGGCCTCCTCAAGCACGCGCGATCGGTGCTCGGGTTCGCCGCCCCCACCACCAACTCGTACAAGCGGTTGGTGCCCGGCTATGAGGCTCCGGTCAACCTTGTGTACTCCCAGCGGAACCGCTCGGCGGCCTGCCGGATCCCGCTGTACTCGTCGAGCCCCAAGGCCAAGCGGATCGAGTTCCGGTGCCCGGACGCGGCCTGCAACCCGTACCTGGCCTTCTCGGCGATGCTGCTGGCCGGTCTCGACGGCGTGCAGAACCGGATCGAGCCTCCGGCCCCGGTCGACAAGGACCTGTTCGACCTGCCGGCCGAGGAGCTCGCCCTGATCGCCCACACCCCGGGATCCCTGGAGGAGGCACTCCACGCCATCGAGGAGGACAGCGACTATCTGCGGGTGGGCGGAGTCTTCACCGACGACCTGATCGAGACCTGGCTCGAGTACAAGCGGCTCGAGGAGGCCGACGCCATCCGGCTGCGGCCCCACCCTTACGAGTTCTCGCTCTATTACGACATCTAGGGATCAAAGCTCGTCGACCCGGACCCCCGGGTCCTCGAATGCCTCCAGACATAG
>JBOGFV010000202.1:0-5915 GCA_050743525.1 Acidimicrobiales bacterium | reverse complement strand
GTTGGTGGCTCATCGCGATCGGCGTGGCCAGCGTGCTGGCCGGCTGGCTCTACACCGGTGGCCCCAAGCCCTACGGCTACCTGGGCCTCGGAGAGCTGTTCGTGTTCGTGTTCTTCGGGCTGGTCGCGACGACCGGCTCTGCCTACGTGCAGCATGGCCGGCTGCTGGGCGCCGCCGTCGCCGCGTCGGTGCCGGTGGGGCTGTTGTCGGTGACCCTCCTCGAATCCAACAACCTGCGCGATGTGCGTGGCGACGCCGCGCTCGGCAAGCGGACCCTGGCGGTGCGGGTCGGCGCCGACGCGGCCCGGTGGCTCTACGCCGGCGCGCTGGCAGTCAGCTTCGCCACGGTCGGCGTGGTCGCGTGGTGGCGCCCCTGGGCGCTGCTCGCCCTGCTGGCCCTGCCGTTGGCCCTCCGGCCGTTGTCGATCGTGGCCGGGGGGGCCGAGGGAAGGGACCTCCTCCCGGTGCTCGCCGCCACCGGCCGGATCCAGCTGGTGGTCGGCGGGCTGCTGACCCTCGGGATCGTGCTGTGAGCGGGACTCAGGCGGCGCTCGGCGACCCGAGCCAGCTGACCACCACCGCAGCGGTCAGCTCCGGCTGCTCCAGGTGGACGGCGTGACCGGCTCCCGGCACCACCGCGAAGGTCCCGTGGGGCACCGAACGGGCGATGCGACGTCCGAGCGACTGGTACCGCGGGTCGGTCGCCCCGGTGACGGCCAGGACCGGCATGGTCAGATCGCCGAGCCGGTCCCACAGCGGGGCCTGGGTGCCGGTGCCGGCGTCCCGGAGGCTCCCGGCCAGCCCGGCCGGTGTGTTCCGGCGGCGCTCTTGGCTTCCAGCCGACGCTGCCCGCAGGCTGGCGAACATCGGGATCGCCAGCCACGACGCGACGAAGGCGTCGACGTCGGGCTCGCGCTCGAGCGACTCGGCGGTCTCGTCGTCGCGGGCCCGCCTGGCCTGACGCGCCTCGGCATCTTCGATCCCGGCGGTCCCGCTGATCAGCACGAGCCGCGCCACCCGCTCGGGGGCGCGCAGCGCTGCGTGGAGGGCGAAGCGGGCCCCCAGGGAATAGCCCAGCAGGTCGAACGGCTCGTCCCCGCCCGCCTCGAGCAAGAGCGCGCCGCCGGCCTCGAGGTCGGCCCGGATCTCACTCGAGCCGCCGTGCCCGGGCAGGTCGACCGCGACGACGCGCCGGCCTTTGGCCACCAGTTGGCCAAAGCGGCCCCACAGGCTCCGGGTCTGGGTGAAGCCGTGCGCGACGACGAGCGTCGGGCCTTCGCCGACCGTCTCGGCGGAGAGTGGGGCCACGAGCGGTGAGCGTACCGATCGGCGACCTGCAGGCCACCTTCGCCGCGACTCTGGTCGACGAGTGGGTGCGGGCGGGCGTGCGCGACGCGGTGGTGTGCCCGGGCTCGCGTTCCACGCCGCTTGCGCTGGCCCTGGTCGGCCGCGACGAGCTCCGTGTGCACGTGCGGCTCGACGAGCGCGGAGCCTGCTTCTACGCGCTCGGCCTGACCATGGCGTCGGGGATGGCGACCGTGGTCTGCACGACCAGCGGCACCGCGGCCGCCGAGCTTCACGCCGGGGTGGTGGAGGCCAGCCACGCGAGGGTGCCGTTGATCGTCTGCACCTGCGACCGGCCGCCGCGCCTCCACCACGTCGGCGCGCCGCAGACGATCGAGCAGGCCGACCTCTTCGGCGCGGCGGCGGTGTGGCGGGCCGATCCCGGCCTCGTCCACCAAGGGGACCAACCGTGGTGGCGGTCCCTGGCCGCCCGGGCCGTCGCCGAGTCGAGGTCCGGTCCGGTCCACCTCAACCTGGCCTTCGAGGAACCGCTCCTCGGCACGGCCGGTCCGCTCCCGCCGGCTCGAAACGATGGGTCGGGATGGCAGAGCTCGCCGGGCCCGGCGGCGACCCCTCCGTCTCCCCCGGGCCGGTGGTCGAGGCGCGGGATCCTGGTCGCGGGCCAGGGCGCGCCGGCCGATCAGGTGCTTCGGGCGGCCGACGTCCTGGGCTGGCCGGTGCTCGCCGACCCGCGCTCGGGCACGCGGCTCGATCACCCCGCGGTCGTCGCGGCGGCCGACGCGATCCTCCGGGACGAAGCGCTGGCCGCCACCCTCGAGCCGGAGACGATTGTGCTGGTCGGCCAACCATGGGTGTCTCGGGTGCTCACCGAGTTTGTGACGCGTTGCGCGCGGGCGGGCGCGCACGTTGCCGCGGTCGGGCCGGCGCCGAGCGACCCCGGCCGGGTGGTCTCGGAGCTCCACCCCGGTGACGCCGCGGCGTTCTTCGCCGCGATCGCCCCGGCCGCCGCGGCCCCGCCCTCATGGCGGGACCGGTGGGAGCGGGTCGAGCAGGCCGCGCAAGGGGCGATCGTGAAGGTGCTCGAGAACGACCGGCTGTGCGCGGGCGGTCGGGCCACCGAGCCCGGGGTGGCGCGGCACCTGTTCGCCTCGGTGGGCTCGGAGACATCGCTCTTCGTCTCCTCGTCGATGCCGGTGCGGGACCTCGAGTGGTACGGGGCCCCACGATCGAGCCCGCCGGTCGTCCGGGCCAACCGGGGAGTGAGCGGGATCGACGGGGTGACCTCGAGCGCGCTCGGGCTGGCGGCCGCCTCCCGGGGACCTGTCGTCGGGCTGCTGGGCGATCTCGCGTTCTTCCACGACGTCTCGGCCCTGGCCTCGGTGGACGACGAGGCCGGATCATGCACGCTGGTGGTCCTCGACAATGGCGGCGGAGGCATCTTCAGCTTCCTGCCCCAGGCCGGCGCGCTGGACCCGGCTCGGTTCGAGCGACTGTTCGGCACCCGCCCACGCGCGTCGGTGGTGGCGGTCGCTCGTGGCTTCGGCCTGCCGACCGCCGAGGCGTCGACCCTGTCGGACCTCGACGAAGCGCTTGAGCAGTTCGTGGGGCGCGAGTCCCAGGCGGTCGTGGCCGTGAGGGTGCCGGGTCGCGACGAGAACGTGGCGCTCCACGACCGCCTCCACGATGCCGTCGTGGCGGCGTGCCGGGAGGTCGGCTAAAGGCGAGGCACGGCGGTGCCGCGTCGTGACTCAGTTCGAATCCGAGCGCTCACCCGTCTTCAGTGAGGGTGCCGCTCTCCTCGAAGCTGGCCTCGAACCCTCGCCAGGTATCGGGCGCCTCCCGAGGTGGGGAGGTGATGGCAAGCAGGCGGCCACGATCACCGTCGTGCCCCGTAGAGCGGCGCGGGACGCCCGCGGAAGGAAGATGAAGCTTCTCCGCTCGGCCTCGAAGCTGTTCCCGCCGCACTGGAACGTGAATGACCCGCCCAAAACGTAGAACATCTCGTCTTCGGTGGGGTGAACGTGGGTTGGCGGGTCCTGACCAACTGGAGCCAAGAATTCGAACACGGCAGCTCCATTGGTGGCGTCCCGTTCCCGGGCCTTCACCGTGAACCCGTGACGGGCGTAGGTCCATCCAGCGCCAGGGCGAAGAACGTAACCAGACCCCGGGTCGCCCGTCGTTGTCATGGCCAGGAGCGTAACGACGTCCAGGTTCAACAGGCCGCTACGCGTGTCGCACGCCCGTGGAACCATGGTCGGATGGACACGAGCGCCTGGGAGGCAGCCGGGCTCTACGACCCAGGCTCCCCGGCGGCGGCTGAGCGTCAGGCTCTTCTCCAATACCTGACGGATCGCGGGGCGACCATCGAGCAGATGGTCGAGGCGGAGCGGCTCGACGCCCTGCCCGCCCTCGCCGGCGAACTGGTCCGCCGGCGCTCGGTCTCCCTCGTGACCGTCGAGGAGCTGGCGGCCCGCTGTGGAGCGTCGCCTGAGACCGTGCAGCGGATCCTGCTCGCCGCCGGCATCCCGGTCCGGGCCGACACCGAGCTGTCCGCCAACCTCGACGCGCTGGTCATGGCCTTCATCCAGGGCGTCGCCCTGATGGGCGAGGACGCGATCCTCGCCTTCACCAGGGTGCTCGGCGCGGCCGCCACCAACATCGCCGAGGCCGCCGTCGCACTGTTCCTTTCCGAGCTCGGCCCGGGCACCGAGCGGGAGGGCCGAGACGAACTCACCCGGGCCCAGATCTCGGAGCGGGCGACCCTTGCCTTTGACGCGGTGCCCGAGGCGCTGATCCGGGTTCTCATCACCCAATTCGACCGCGCATCGCAGCGGTCGCTGTCGCGGGGCTGGACCACCGAGACCGACGAGGCAACCCTGGCGGCGAGCGAGGTGGTGACGCTCGGATTCGTCGACCTGGTCGGCTCGACCTCGTGGGCCGAGCGCATGAGCCTGCGTGATCAGAGCCTGGCCCTGTCGCGCTTCGAGTCGGCCGCGTGGTCGAGTGCCGTGCTGGCCGGGGGCCGGGTGGTGAAGATGATCGGCGACGAGGCCTTCTTCGTCGCGCCGTCGGTCGACGCCGGGTGTCGGATCGCGACCGAGGTCTGCCGGGCCGCCGCCGAGGACGGCCTGCTCCCCGAGGCCCGCGGGGCCGTCGGTCACGGGACGGTCATGGCTCGCGAAGGCGACTACTTCGGTCCAGTGGTCAACCAGGTCGCCCGGCTCGTGAAGGTGGCGACGCCGGGGTGCGTCGTGGTCACCGGTGACGCAGCGGTGGAGCTGTCGACCGACCGTTGGTCGGTGGTCGAGCTCGACGCCCCGCGCCTGCGCGGCATCGACGCTGCGGTCAAGGCGTACGAGATCGCGCCGATGGCCTGAGGGCAGCTGGGCGTTTCCGGGCGCCCGAGATTGGTATGGCAGGCTGGCCCGGTGCCCGGGCTCGTCGCTGACCTCCGCTTTCGCGGCCTCGTCCACCAGGTCACCGACGAGGCGCTGTTCGACAAGCTCGACGCCGGAGGCCTGAGCGCCTACGCCGGGTTCGACCCCACCGCGGCCAGTCTCCACATCGGCAACCTCCTCCAGCTGTGCCTGTTGCGGCGGCTCCAGCTGGCCGGACACCGGCCGATCCCGCTGCTCGGGGCCGGCACCGGGTTCATCGGGGACCCGAGCGGAGTGTCCGACGAGCGCAACCTGCTCGATCGCGAGCAGCTGGCCGCCAACGTCGAGGGCATCCGTCCCCAGCTGGCCCGGTTCTTGGACTTCGACGACTCGGCCGGGCCGACCAAGGCGCTCTTGGCCGACAACTCCGACTGGCTGGCCGACGTCACACTGGTCGAGTTCCTCCGAGAGGTCGGCAAGCACGCCACCATCAACGAGATGATCCGAAAGGACTCGGTGCGGTCCCGCCTGGAGCGCTCCAACGAGGGGATCTCCTATACCGAGTTCAGCTACATGCTGCTGCAGGCCTACGACTTCCTGCGTCTCCACGAGGACCAGGGCTGCGACCTGCAGCTCGGCGGGAGCGACCAGTGGGGCAACATCTCGCTCGGCGCCGACGTCGTTGGCAAGGTCAGCGGGGACCGGGTCTACGGGCTCACCACGCCGCTGCTCACCAAACCCGACGGCACCAAATACGGCAAGACCGTCGACGGCGCGGTGTGGCTCGACCCGTCCCTCACCAGCCCTTACCGCTTCTACCAGCACTTCTTGAACGTGGAGGACGCAGCCGTCGGCCGGTACCTGCGCTTCTTCACCTTCTTCTCCCACGAGGAGATCCTCGCCCTCGACGCCGAGACCGCGGCCAAGCCCGAGCGCCGGGCCGCCCAGCGGGCGCTCGCCGGCGCCACCTGCGAGCTGGTCCACGGACCCGAAGAGGCGGCGCGGGCCGAGCGGGCGTCGGCCGCCCTGTTCGGGGCCGAGCTGGCCGACCTCGACGAGGCCACCCTCCTCGAGGTGTTCGAGGACGCTCCCTCCTCGAGCATCACGCGCCAGTCGCTCGGCGCCAACGGGTCGGGCTCGCTCGACATGGTGGGTGCCCTGGTGGCCTCGCTGCTGTGCACGTCGATGAGCGACGCTCGCCGCCTGGTGGCGATGGGCGGCGCGTACCTCAAC
>JBOGFV010000201.1:0-4723 GCA_050743525.1 Acidimicrobiales bacterium | reverse complement strand
CGGTTGCGCTTGATCTGGCTCTTGATGTTGGCCATGTCGGATCCCGTGGGTTAGAGCGAATGGGTTGCCGGCGACCGGACCGCACGGCGAACGACCAGGTTACCACCCCCCGGTTGCCGCGAACCCGGCCGTCGGGCTCAGTTGGAACCGGAGAACGTTGACCCTGTCGCCCCCAACGGATCGGCCGGATCGCCTGCGTGCCCAAACCACTTCTGGCCCGACGGATTGACCACGGCGATATCCAAACGCCGGGCCTACCAGTCGAGCTGCAGGATCTGGCGCATCGCTGCCTCGAAGTCGTCGAAACTCGCGCCTTGTCGACTCGAGGCGATCAGCTCGGCGTCGGCCCCGACGGGCAGGCGGAGCGGAGAGTGCTCGGCTTCCAACGCATCGCAGATCTTGGTCGCCACGAGCCCGGGACCTGGTGCCGGCTCCCCGCCGCCGAGAGCACCCATGGCGCTCGCCCACTTCGTCGCCAGTTCCGCGTAGGGTCCGGGTCGGCCGCGGAGATCGACCATGTTGTCTCCGAAGCGCGTTTGGATCGAGCCCGGCTCGACCACCAGCACCTTGATGCCGAAGTGGCCCGCCTCGAGGTGCAATGACTCGGACAGCGCTTCGAGCGCGAACTTGGTCGCCGAGTAGTACCCAGCCAGGGGGCCGCCCACGATCCCAGCGACCGAAGTGACGTTGACGATCGTGCCCGAGCCTTGCTCGCGCATGGCGGGGACGAAGGCCTGGATCATGCGCGCGGCGCCGAAAAAGTTCGTCTCGAAGGCTCGGCGGACCTCGGAGAGGGGGACCTCCTCCACCGGTCCTTCGATCCCGAAGCCCGCGTTGTTGACCAGGACGTCGACGGGGCCGACGACGGCCCGCGCAGCGGCCACGGACTCATCAGAATCGACGTCGAGGGTCAAGGTGCGCGCCACGGCCAGATCGGCGATCGATTCGAGCCGCCGTGCGGTGGCGACGACCTCGTAGCCACGAGCGGTCAGTTCTAGGGCGGTGGCCCTGCCAATACCGCTCGAACACCCGGTCACGATCGCGCGCTTGTTGGTCACCAGGCCCGTCTAGGCCGGAGAGGCGAGCTCTGTCAAAGGCCATGCGTTGGATTTGGTAGCGGCCCAGGTTTTCAACCTGGCCCACTACCACCCGATCGGTCTCGTCCCGGTGGGGTGGGTACAGTCGGCCCGCTGGTGCTCGGGAGCAGGGGGTGGCAGTGAGCGACGGTCGACTCGTCGAGGTAGCGGACACGAGGCTCTTCGTCGAGGAGCGGGGCGACGGCGGGGTCCCGATCCTCGCCTTCCACGGCGGGCCGGGGCTCGACCACCACATGTTCGGTGACTACCTCGACCCGCTCACCGATGACCGTCGCTACCGCCTGGTCCTGGTCGACGAGCGGGCCCAGGGACGCTCCGACCGAGCCGCCGCCCCCTCGACATGGACGATGGCGCGGATGGTGGCGGACATCACCGACGTCGCTGCGTCCCTGGGGCTCGACCGCTATGTCGTGCTCGGCCACTCGTTCGGCTCGTTTCTCGCCCTCAGGCACGCCGTGGACTTTCCGGGCGCGGCCGCAGCCACCATCGTCTCGGGCGGCGTGGCTTCAGCCCGCTGGCTTGCCCGTGTTGAGTCGGAACTGGCCACCTTCGAGCCGGTGGAGCTGCGCGAGCAGGTCGCCTCGTCGTGGGCCCGCGAGGCGACGGTGGACAGCGAGGCCGACGCCGCGGCGTTGTTTGCCGACCAGATCCCGTTCCATTTCGGCGATCCCCGCGATCCCCGGATCGCCGACTACAGCCGTCGCACCCCGGCGGCCCGCTACTCGCCTGACGTGCTGAGGGCGTTCGCAAACAACGGCTATGGCGGGATCGAGGTCGAGGACCGGCTGGCGTCGGTCGCGCAACCGGTGCTGGTGCTGTCCGGCCGCCGTGACCGCACCTGCAGCGTGGAGGCCGGCGCCGAAATGGCCGGTCTCCTGCCCAACGCCGAGTTCGTCGTGTTCGAGCACTCGGGTCACCTCTTCTTCGTCGAGGAGCAGGACCGCTTCATCGAAGCGGTCCGCGGCTTCCTCGGAAGGCACATCGACTGAGGAGCCGGTTGGCCAACTAAGTCCCCCGGCGGCCGAAATCCAGTCTCGCCACCGCCTTGGGCACGTCGCGGAATGGCACGTCGCGGTCGACCGACACGTCCTTGGGGAGCCCGAGCACCCGCTCCGAGATGATGTTGCGCTGGATCTGGTCGGACCCGCCGCCGATCGAGTTCATGAACGCCATCATCAGGCTTGTGTTGGCGGTGTGCGCGTCGGGGACGTCGGGGCCGTAGAGCGTGCCGACCGGGCCGAGGATCGCGTCGGCCGTTCCGGCGGAGTCGTGCAAGAGTCGGGACATGGCCAACTTGGACAAAGAGGCGGCCGGTGTGAATCCACCCCGCCCTGCCACTTGCGCGGCCCGCTGGGCGTTCCAGCGGATGACCGTGCGCAGGATGTAGAGCTCAACGAGCTGTTGTCGAACCATCGGGTCGCGGTCCTTGCCGAGGCGTCGGGCCAGCTCCAGAAGGTCGAGATTGAGCCCCACGGGGACGAAGCGCTCATCGGCGCCGGCCTTTGGGGTCGAGCCCATCACCATGCGCTCGAACGCGAGCGCCGTTTGCAGCACCCGCCACCCGTCGTTCAGATCGCCGACCAGATGGTTGTGCGGCATCCGGGCTTCGTCGATGAACACCTCGTTGAAGTGCGACTCTCCGGTCATCTGGCGAAGCGGACGGACCTCGACACCGACCTGATGCATCGGCAGGATGAAGTAGCTGATGCCGCGGTGCTTGGGCAGGTTCCAGTCAGTTCGCGCGATGAGCAGCCCGAAGTCGGCCAGATGGCCGGCCGTCGTCCAGACCTTCTGGCCGCTGACCACCCACTCCTCGCCGTCGAGTTCCGCCTTGGTCTGGAGCGAGGCCAGATCGGACCCGGCACCCGGCTCGCTGTAGAGGAGGCAGGCGCGCAGATCGCCCATGAGGATCGGGCGGAGCAGCTCTCCTTTGAGCGAGGCCTCGGCGTGGGCGACGAGGACGTTTCCCCCGATCTGCAGCTCGATCGCGTGCCGCCCCGGCTGAGCGTCCAGCGCCCCGAAGGGAACTGCCGCCGCCGCGAACTCCTCGGCGACCACGGTGGAGAGGGCCCGGTCGATGCCCCGGCCGTAGAACTCCTCGGGCCAGCTCGGGTAGGCCCAGCCGGAGTCGACCACCCGCGCTCGCCACGCCCGCTGGTCACGGTCGGGATCCCGGTTGTCCTCAAGCCAGGCCCGAACCTCGAGGCGAACGGCCTCGCTCTTGCTCTCGACCTCGGCGACGTCCACAGTGTGCTCCTCGGGGATCGGGTCGACGTTAGCGACGGGCAGTTCCGCCCGCCTGCCCGTTGATCCCCAGCGAGGGCCGGGTTAGCGACCGCGCTCGTCTCGCGAGGACTGGAGGATTCGTGCCCAACCCAACCAAGTTCAACCGCTTTGCGCCCGTCTTCCCGGTTCGGGACATGGCCGCCGCGCTCGCCCACTACTCCTCGCTCGGCTTCAAGGCCACCCCATATGGGGAGACCCAGCCCTGGGGCTACGGCTTCGCCGACCGCGACGGCGTCGGGCTGCACCTCGCGCTGTTCGAAGATCACGATCACGATCACGATGAGCCCGAGGGCGAACACCACCACCACGAGTTCGCGCCCGGTTCCTGCTACCTCTATGTGGAGGACGCCGACGAGCTCGGCGCGGAGTGGTCGGCCCCGGGGATCAGTGGCCAGACCTTCGTGGCCCGGGACACCCCCTACGGGCTCCGTGAGGGGGTGCACGTGGACCCGGACGGCAACGACATCCGGTTCGGGTCGCCCATAGAGGGCAGCTGACCGGGCCCGGCGGGTCCGGGACTCCCTGGTCTCGCCGGTACAATGGGCCCACCGTGACCCCCGCCTCCCCGCAGGGACCGGTCGCGACGGAGCGAATCCGGAACTTCTCGATCATCAGCCACGTCGATCACGGGAAGTCCACCCTCTCGGACCGCATCCTCGAGCTGACCGGTGCCGTCGACCCCCGGTTCATGCGCGAGCAGTACCTCGACTCGATGGACCTCGAGCGCGAGCGGGGCATCACCATCAAGGCCCAGAACGTCCGGGTCTCGTACCGGGATCACATCCTGCACTTGATCGATACCCCCGGCCACGTCGACTTCGGCTACGAGGTCAGCCGGTCGCTGGCCGCCTGCGAGGGAGCCGTCCTCCTCGTCGACGCCTACCAGGGGATCCAGGCCCAGACGCTGGCCAATTGCTACCAGGCCATGGAGCACAACCTCGAGATCGTTGCCGCCCTCAACAAGATCGACCTGCCGGCCGCCGACCCGGAGCGCTGCGCTGCCGAAATCGAGCAGGTCCTCGGGATCGGCGCCGATGAGATCCTCCGCATCTCGGCCAAGACCGGCGAGGGGGTGGACGCCCTGTTGCGGGCCATCGTCGAGCGCATCCCGCCCCCCGCCGGGGACCGCACCGCCCCCCTGCGGGCCCTCATCTTCGACTCCGCCTACGACCAGTACCGCGGGGTGGTCTCCTCGGTCCGCGTCGTCGACGGGGCGCTCTCGTCGAAGAGCCGCCTGCGGTTCATGCAGGCTGGCGCCGTCCACGACGTCGAGGAGATCGGCGTGCGGACGCCCGAGCCGAGCCGCGTCGAAGAGCTCGGCCCGGGGGAGGTCGGCTACC
>JBOGFV010000200.1:0-5690 GCA_050743525.1 Acidimicrobiales bacterium | reverse complement strand
GGTGCAGGTACTGCCCCTGCAGGCTGTTGGCCAGCACGGCCGCAGAGACCAGTGGGAGGAAGGTCTTGGCCGCCTTGCGGCTGAACACCCCGGCCACCCCGGCCACCACCGTGGGCGGAGTCAGCGCGACCGGGATCCACATCATCGAGTTGGAGAAGCTGGCCCGGTCGTGCTCGAGCCAGATCTCGATGCCGCTGATGGCGGCCCCCATCGCGGTCAACCCCGACATGGCCCGCTCGAAGCGCCCGTGTCGGACGTTGCGGAGCAGGTGGTCGAGGGCGTGGGTGCCGGGCGGGCGGGCCATCTCAGCCCTTCAGCTCGGAGAGCTTGTCCCGGAACAGGGTGTGGGCGATGGTGGCCCGGCGGGGTTGGCCGGACAGGAACGACTTCAAGAACCCCTTGGCCTGCTCGTACTGGACCTTGCCCGGCATCGGAGGCTCATCGGGGTTCACGGTCACGTCGACCAGGGCCGGGCCCGGGTACTCGAACGCCTCGACCAGGGCGTGCTCGAGGTCGTCGCACTTGTCCACCCTGATCCCCTTCCCGCCGCAGGCCTCGGCCCAGGGGGCGAAGTCGGGGCGCTGTCCGAAGCGGATCCCGTACTCGGGGTAGCCGAGCACCAGCTGCTCCCACATGATCTGGCCGAGCGACGCGTTGTTGTTGATGACGACCTTGATGGGGAGCCGATAGCGGCACGCGGTGCCGAACTCGGCCATCAGCATGGCGAAGCCGCCGTCACCGACGAAGGCGATGCACTGGCGGCCGGGGTGGGCCCACTGGTTGGCGATCGTGTACGGCAGCCCCGGAGCCATGGTGGCGAGGTTCCCCGAGAGATAGAACTCGCGGCGGTCCCGGATGGTGAAGTGACGGGCTGCCCACGTCGCGATGGTCCCCGAGTCCGAGGTCAAGATGGCGTCGTCGGCGGCCAGCCGGTCGATGATCGCCATCAGGTGCTGGGGCTGGATCGGGTCGGCCTCGATCTCTTCGAGCGCCCGCATCCGCTTGCGCCAGTCCTCCATGCCCTTCTGGGCCGATTCGAGGAAGCCGCGGTCGGGCTTGTCGTCGAGCCTCGGAAGCAGCGCCGACAGGGCCGCCTTGGAGTCGCCGATCATCGGCACGTCGGTGGCGATCCGGTTGCCGGCCCGGATCGGGTCGGCCTCGATCTGGACCACCTTGACCTTGCCCGACTCCGGCAGGTACTTCGTGTACGGGAAGTTGGTGCCGATCATGAAGAGGGTGTCGCAGCCCTCCATCACGTCGATGGCCGGAGCGGTGCCGAGCAGGCCAATGCCGCCGACCGTGAAGGGATCGTCGTCGGGGACGACCGCCTTGCCCGAGAGGGTCTTCACGATCGGACTGGCCAGCCGACGGGCCGTCGACAGCACCTCGTCGCGGGCGTGCCGGGCGCCGGCGCCGGCCAGGATGACGACCTTCTTGCCGCCGTTGAGCACCTCGGCGGCCCGGTCGAGGTCCGAGCCAGAGGGGACCCCGGGCGCTTCGAGGAAGATCGGGGCGGTCGGCTTGATGACGGCCGGGGCGGTCACCTCCCACGGATTGGCGTCGGCGTCGGCCAGCTGGATGTCGGTCGCGATGGTGAGGTGCGAGACGGTGCGGCGGGCCAGCGCGTGTCGTACGGCCAGGTCGACGAGCGTCGGCACCTGGACCGGGACGTGGATCATCTGGTTGTACTCGGCCACATCCATGTAGAGCCTCTCGAGGGCGACCTCCTGCTGGTAGCCGGTCCCGAGCATCTGGGACTCCTGCATGCCGGTCAGCGCCAGCACCGGGACGTGATCCAGCTTGGCGTCGTACAGGCCGTTCAAGAGGTGGATGGCGCCGGGCCCCGAGGTGGCCATGCAGACCCCCAGGCGCCCGGTCGACTTGGCGTAGCCGGTCGCCATGAACGCGGCCGCCTCCTCGTGGTGCACCAGGACGAAGCGGACCTTGTCCTGGCAGCGCCGGAGGCCCTCCATCAGCCCGTTGATGCCGTCGCCGGGCAGGCCGAAGATCGTGTCCACCCCCCACTCGGAGAGTCGCTCGATCAGGACCTCGGACGCGATCTTGGACATGTGGCCTCCCTGAGCGAGCACCCGACCCCGGCGGGTCGTGGGCCGACCCTCTCGGCCTACCCGAGCCTCGGCACGTGGAAACGCCCTGTTCGGATGGGCCGCCAAGTTACGGCGGGGCCGTCGTTGGGTAGCAGGTGAGCCGTGGCCAAGGACCGGGCGCGACGCGACGAAGACCCCGGTTTGCCGCCGGTCCGGCCGCTCCGGGACTACGCCTTCCTGGGCGACGGCCAACGCGGCGCGCTGGTCGACGCCGGCGGGACCTTCGCCTGGATGTGCTTCCCGGGATGGTCGGACCCGGCGGTGATGGCCGGCTTGCTTGGGTCGGGCGGCGCCTACACCGTGGCCCCCGGTGGACGGCGGGTGCCCGGCGGCTGCTACGAGGACGGCACCCTGGTGTGGCGGGGCCGATGGGCCACCGAGCAAGGGATCGTCGAGAGCCGCGACGCGCTGGCCTTCCCGGGCGAGGAGCGGCGGGCGGTGATCCTGCGCCGCATCCGCGCCATCGAGGGTCCGGCCCGCGTCCGGGTGGCGTTGCGTCTGGCCACCGACTACGGCCGCCGCCCCCTGCGGGACTGGCGGCTCGAGGACGGCGTCTGGCGTTGCGAGGAAAGCCCCGTCGCGGCCCGGTGGTCGGGCGCCCACGACGCCGCGGAGTCCGGCGGCACGCTGCGCCTCGAGCTCGATCTGGCCGGGGGTGACCACCACGACCTGGTGCTCGAGCTGGTGGCCGGCCCGCTCGATGGGTTCCCGCCGGCGTTGGCCGACCAGGCGTGGGCCCGCACCGAGCAGGCCTGGAGGTCGGGCCTCCCCCGCTGCGACGACCTGGTCGCCCACGACGACGTCCGGCGAGCCTTCGCGGTCATCCGGGGCATGACGCCCCCCAACGGCGCCACCGTGGCCGCTGCCACCACCTCGCTCCCCGAACGCGACGAGGGCAGCCGGAACTACGACTACCGCTACTCGTGGATCCGCGACACCTGCTACGTCGGCCACGCCGCTGCCTCGGTGCGGGGGGCCGAGGCCTTGCTCGACGGAGCGGTCGGATGGGTGGCATCGCGGCTGCTCGCCGACGGGGACGCGACGATGCCCGCCTACCGCACCGATGGCTCGACGATCCCCGATGAGCGGGCCCTCGACCTGCCCGGCTACCCGGGCGGTTACAACGTCACCGGGAATCGGGCCAAGAAGCAGTTCCAGCTGGACCTGTTCGGTGAGAGCATCGTGCTGCTCGCCCGGGCCGCCGAGCTCGGCCGGATCGACTCCGACGGCTGGAGGGCCGCCGAGGTGGCCGTCGCGGCGATCGAGAGAAATTGGCGGCGCGACGACGCCGGGATCTGGGAGATCGACCCGGCCTGCTGGACCCACAGTCGTCTGATCTGCGTGGCCGGTCTGAAGGCGCTGGCCCGGGCCGGCGGCCCCCGGGAGCTGACCGCCCGGGCCATCACCCTCGGCGACGGGATCCTGAGCGAGACCGACCGGACCAGCCTGCACCCGAGCGGCCGGTGGAAGCGGGCCCCCGAAGACGACCGGGTCGACGCGTCGCTCCTGTTGGCCGAGATCCGGGGTGCCCTCCCCCCCGACGACCCCCGCAGCGCCGCGACCCGCCGGGCCGTCGAGGTCGACCTGGTCGACGAGGGCTACGTCTATCGCTATGTCGAGACGGGCAAGGAGCTCGGCGAGGGCGAAGGCGCCTTCCTCATCTGTAACTTCTGGATGGCCCTCGCCCATTCCAAGGCCGGCAATGGCGCCGCGGCGGTGCGATGGTTCGAGCGCGGACGGGGCGCCGCCGGATCGCCGGGCCTCTTCTCCGAGGAGTACGACGTCCAGCAGCACCAGCTGCGCGGCAACCTCCCCCAGGTCTTCGTGCACGCACTCCTCATCGAGGCAGCGTCCGAGCAGCCCTTCGACGAGGCCAGCTCCCAATGAGCACGCTCGAGTCGGTGGAGGCTCGCGTCTATGAGGTCGCGACCGACCAGCCGGAGGCCGACGGCACGCTCCAATGGTCCAAGACCATCGTGGTCGCGGTGCTGGCCCGGGCCGGGGCGGCGGTCGGAACCGGCTGGACCTACGCGTCGGGCGCCGCCAAGACCGTGATCGACGACCAGCTGGCCGACGCGGTGGTCGGTCGGTCGGCCTTCGACGTCCCGCGGGTCCATGAGCAAATGGTCCGGGCCTGCCGGAACCTCGGCCGACCGGGCGTGGTGAGCAGTGCCATCTCAGCGGTCGACACCGCCCTGTGGGACCTAAAGGCGCGGGTCCTCGGGATCCCGCTGGTCGACCTGTTCGGCCGCTGCCGCGACGATGTGCCGGTCTACGGCAGCGGCGGGTTCACCACCTACGACGATGACGACGCGGTGGCGCAACTCTCCCATTGGGTGAGCGAGCTCGGCATCCCGAGGGTCAAGATCAAGATCGGCGAGTCGTGGGGCTCGCGAGCGGACCGGGACCTCCACCGGGTCGAGCTGGCCCGCCAGGTGGTGGGGGCCGGCACCGAGCTCTACGTCGACGCCAACGGCGGATACACGGCCAAGCAGGCCGTCCGCCTCGGCCGCCGGTTCCAGGACTTCGGGGTGAGCTGGTTCGAGGAGCCGGTCTCCTCGGACGACCTAGCCGGGCTGCGGCTGGTGCGCGAGGCGCTCGACCTCGACGTGGCGGCCGGCGAGTACGGCTACGACGAGCCCTACTTCGACAAGATGGTCCGGGCCGAGGCGGTCGACTGCGTGCAGGTGGACGTGACCCGGTGCGGCGGCTTCACCGCGTGGCTCCGGGTCGCAGCACTGGCCGGCGCGCACGGCCTCGAAGTCTCCGCCCACTGCGCCCCCAACCTGCACGTGCCGGTGGCGGCCAGCGTGCCCAACCTCCGCCACGTCGAGTACTTCCACGACCACAGCCGGCTCGACCCGATGCTGTTCGAAGGGATCGGCCAGCCCAAGCACGGCGCCCTCGTGCCGGGGGACGCCCCCGGCCATGGCATGACGCTGCGGCCCGAGGCCGAGCAGTTCCGGGTGGCCTGAGGTGACCGGACCCTCCGAGTCGCGCCAGGCCGGCGACGACCCCCGCCACGAGACCGAGGCGCAGCGGACCGACCGCAACCTGGCCGAGCTGCTCCAGGAGCTGCGGGTGGCCGGCCTCGGGGTCCAGGTGCTGTTCGGTTTCCTGCTCTCGATCCCCTTCACCATGCGGTTCGTGAAGCTGAGCAGCCTCCAACGCGACGACTACCTGGTCACGCTCCTCCTCGCCGCGCTCTCGACGGTGCTGCTGGTCGGCCCGGTCGCCTACCACCGGCTGGTCTTCCACCGCCACGAGAAGGGGAGGCTGCTGGCCACCGCCAACGTCATGGCCCTGGCCGGTCTGGTGACGGTCGGCCTCGCCATCTCTTCAGCGGTGCTCCTGGTCGCGAGCTTCGTCGAGCGCGGCGCGGTCGCGCCGGTGATCGGGGGGTGCACGGCTGCGGTCTTCGCGGCGACGTGGTTCGTGCTGCCGATGGTCCGCCGGGGCCGCGATGACCGTCCCTCGCGCCCGCGGCGCCGACCCTCAGAGGATCGAGGTGGCGTGGTCCTTCCAGTACCGGTCGCGCAGCAGCCGCTTGTAGAGCTTGCCGGTCGGGAGCCGGGGCAGCTC
>JBOGFV010000199.1:0-5576 GCA_050743525.1 Acidimicrobiales bacterium | reverse complement strand
GTGGGGGACATGGTGGCCGTAGCTCAGTTGGTTAGAGCGCCAGGTTGTGGCCCTGGAGGTCGGGGGTTCGAGTCCCCTCGGTCACCCTCGTAGGCTTCGTCGTCGCCGGCCTTGGCCGGCAAGTACGCTCACCCACGCGCGCCTCTAGCTCAACGGCAGAGCAACGGACTCTTAATCCGCAGGTTGGGGGTTCGAATCCCCCGGGGCGCACCTCTGAACGTCGGCCGTCCCCTGCCCGGTGGTCAACCAACTCCTCTGCTGGCACGTTGGGAGTAGGCATGCGGCGCAAGTCTCCCGGGAGCATCCGGTTGACGGTCGGCATCCCGCTGGCGGCAATGGCCGTTGGCGCCGCCGCCTGCTCGGGGGGGACCCCGTCGGCCAATCCGACCACCTCGAGCACGCCGTCCTCGAGCACGTCGACGACCTCGACGCAGCCCGCCACGCCCAAGTGCACGACGGCCGGGCTGCAGGTCACCGCCGGCATGGGCTCGGGTGCCGCCGGGACCATCGGACAGGTCATCCTCTTTGAGAACTCGGGCACCGGGACGTGCCTCCTGCACGGGTTCCCCGGCGTGGCGGGGCTCGACAGCGCCGGCAACCAGATCGCCCAGGCCTCCCGGGAGGTGAACAACGCCCCCTTCACCGGCTCGGCAGCCTCGCTGCCGACGGTGCAGCTGGCCCCTGGGAACACGGCGTCTGCCCTTGTCCTCTCCTCCGACGTGCCCACCGGCAGCGCGACGGCGTGCGTGACCTACGCCGCCCTGCTCGTCACGCCACCGAACGCGACCCAATCGGTGCGCGTGTCGGTGCAGATGCCCGGCTGCGCCGGGCTGCGGGTCGGGCCCGTCTTCTCGGGGACGACCGGCGGCACCCAGTAGTCGCTACCGGCCGCCCAGGATGTTCCCGAGCGCGCTGGCCACCGCGCCGCCGGCCGCGCCGGCCGCCGCCGGGCGGGCTTCGCCGAGGTAGGGCGACAGCGCGCCGGCCAGGATCGGGATCGGCATCGACTGCAGCCACACCCGCCCGGGCCCGGTGAGCACCACCCAATGGTGGCCGTCGGCGCCGAAATAGCGGTTGGCCATGCCCGGCACCCGGATCACCTCGAAGGTGACCGTCGACTGGAAGAGCCCGACATGCCCCGGGTGCACCCGCATGACCTGTCCGGGCTGCAGGTCGTATACGACGACTTCGCCCGACAGCTCGATCCAGGCCTGGCCGGGACCCCCGATCCGCTGAAGGAGGAAGCCCTCGCCACCGAAGATGCCGCCCCGGAAGGTCTGCTGGAGAGCGACCGAGATCTGGACGCCGGGGGTGCCGGCCAGGAACCCGTGCCGGTGAGCCAGGTACTCCTGGGTGAGCTCGATTGGGAAGATCGTGCCGGGCACCTTCGCCGCGAAGGCGACCATGCCGGCCGCGCCCTCGGCGGTGAAGGTGTTGAAGAGGAGCGTGCTGCCGCCGGCGACCCGCTTCACCGCGCCGAGCAGACCCTTGCCGCCGGCGCCACCCCCCATCCCGGTCGTCATCTGGACGCTGTCCGTCATCCACGAGAACTCCCCGGCCTCCGAGAGGATGCTCTCGCCCGGGTCGAGCTCAATCTCGAGCACCTGGAGCACCGTTCCCTTGATCTGGTGCTGCATGCGTCCTCCTCGGTCGGGGTCGGCGAGGCCGACGCGCTCAGGGTATCGCCGGGCCGCGCGACGCGTCGGGGCCGCGAGGACGTCAGGCGGGCGGGGGGATCAGGTCCGTTCGGTCGTGAGGGCGCTACAGGTCACCCGGACACTCGGCACGACCGTCCCGAAGCCCCGAGGCAGCGGCACCGACATGGCCTGCGGCGCCCGCGTGGCGCCGTCCAGCCGGATGCGGACGGTGGCCGATCCCATCGTCTCGGTGCCGCTCGACACCGTTGCTCGACACGTGGCCCTGGTGGCGTCGATCAGCTCGTTGGTGGCCATGAACGACACCACCGCAGTGGCGGGCGAGGTCCCGACCGCGGAGTTGTCGATCATCGCCATCGACACCCCGACCGTCGTCGTCGGGCCGCCGGCCAGGATCGCGACCCAGCCCCCGATCGAGCCGGTGATCACCGCGATGGCGGTGGCCAACGCGACGCCCCGGACCACCTTCGGGCGCTCGTAAGGGGTCTCATCGTCGCCGTGGGGGTCGTCGCCCCAACCCCCGCCGTCACCGGGGTCCTGATCGTCCCACCCGTTGCCGCCCCACCCGCTGTCGGTTGGCGGGGCCGAAGGGGTGATCGGGCGCAACTCGGTCAGCGTCACCGCCGGCCAGGCTAACGCCCTCACCGGTGCCCCGGAAGTCGGTGCTTGCCCTCGATCGGGCCCGGCGGCGATGCTGGACCGGTGGACCCGACCACCGGCTCGAGCCGCCGCAGGCCGCTGCCCCCCGTGCTCGCCGAGCCGATCGAGCGGGCGCTGCAGCTGGGCAGCGGGGTGGCCACGACGCCGCTTCGGCTGATCACCACCCTCGCCGCGCCGGTCCGCGACGACATCGGCCGGAGCGTCCGCAAGACCTTCGGCGTCGCCGAGACACCCCGGCCGCGGGCGGGCGACCCCGACACGGCCTACGTCCACCCCGACAGCGTCGTCCGGCTTGTCCACAGCGACCTCGGCACCATGATGATCGGGGGCGTGGCCGCGCTGATGCTCCAGGCGCTGCACCCGCTGGCCATGGCCGGGGTAGCCGACCACTCCTCCTACGAGGAGGACGCGATCGGCCGCCTCCGTCGGACCGCCAACTTCGTCGGCACCACCACCTTCGGCACCACGTCGGAGGCCCAGGCGGCGATCCGGCACGTGCAAGCGGTCCACCGCCGGGTCCGCGGGGTGGCCCCCGACGGCCGCCCCTATTCGGCCGACGATCCAGAGCTGCTCACCTGGGTCCACGCCGCCGAGATGTACTGCTTCCTGGCCGCCACCCAGCGCTTTGGGGCCCGACGGCTCAGCCGGCCGGAGCGCGATGCCTATTACAAGGAGACCGCACCGGTCGCGATCGCACTGGGTGCCGAGTGGGTGCCCCAGTCGGTGGTCGAGATGGACGCGTATTTCCTCCACATTCAAAAGGACCTCTATGGCGGGCCCCAGGCGCTGGTGGCCCGGGACTTCCTGTTGCGGGGGGTGGCCCGGAAGCCCGAGGACAAGGTCGTCTACTCGCTGATCGTCGGAGCGGGCATCAGCCTCCTGCCCCGCTGGGCTCGCACGAAGCTGCGGATCCCGACCGTGTCGCTGGTCGACGCCGCGTTGACCCCGGCCGCCCGGCTGTTGTGCATTGGGCTCCGCTGGGCGGTCCCGCCCCGACGCTGAGGCTTAGCGGGCCAGGCCGAAGCCTCCGTCGATCACCATGATCTCGCCGGTCATGTACGGCGCGTCGGCGAGGAAGAGGATGCCGTCGACGACATCGTCGGCGGTGGCGGCCCGCCCGATCGGGGCGGCGTCCCGATAGGCGTCGAAAGCCGGACCCCAGCCGTCGGTCCTCGGGGTCTCGACGAGTCCCGGGGCCACCGCGTTCACGCGGACGTCGGGACCGACCACCTTCGCGACCAGCTGGGTCATGTGGTTGAGGGCAGCCTTGGACGCGGCATAGGGAAGCGAGCTGCCCATCTCCCGGATGCCGGCCAGCGAGCTCACGTTGATGATCGATCCTTTTGACTCCTGGAGCGCTGGCACCGCCGCGACGGTGAGGGCCCAGGCCCCGAACACGTTGACGGCGAAGACCTCGCGCCACACTTCGAGGGTGGCCTGCTCCAGATTCTGGTGCGGGATCACCGGTCCGGTGCCGGCGTTGTTGAGGAGCAGATCCAATCGACCCCATCGCTCGAGCGCGGTGTCGACCAGGCGGCGGCACTCGGCCTCGTCGCCGACATCGGCCTGCACATACAGGGCGTCGGGCAGTGCATCGGCGACCGCCTGGCCCAGCTCGACGGAGTGGGTCGAGTTCACCAGGACCGAGCCCCCGAGCCCGGCGAAGCGGCGGGCGGCAGCCGCGCCGATCCCGCTCGAGGACCCGGTGATGAGGACGACCCGGTCCTTCCAGCGGTCCGGCGCCTCGCTCATTGCGGAACCATTCCCCATGCTCCCTCCCAGTGTTGGCCCGGCTCCAGGATGATGAGCCCCCGGCCCGAGCGGAACGCGTCGGGCGGGCAAGTCATCGGCTCGATGGCGACGGCGCGGCGCCGCTGGGCCTCGTCCAGGGTGTCGCCGGTGTAGCACATGAGGAAGCCGAACCCCTCGTCCACCCACAGCCGGGTCCCGACCGGCGCGCTGGCGGCAGCCAGCTCCGACCAGGCCAGGCGGTCCCGATCGCGCTCGAGGCCGGTGAACGCCGTGTCGAGCTGTGTCGGACCGATCGGCCGGGCGGCGGTGAAGTCGTACTCGGTCCCCTCCACCGGACGAACCTCCCCGGTGGGCAGGCCCCGGTCATCGAGGACCAGCCGCTCCCGGGCCGGCAGGGTGAGGAGGGCCGTGTCGATCGGCTCGGCGGCGGGGCGCAGGTAGGGATGGAAGCCCAGGCCGAACGGCAGGGTGGCGTCGCCGACGTTGGTGGCCACCGACGTGACGGTCAGGCCGTCGCGGCCGAGCCGGTATTCGACCCGGAGGTCGAGGTTGAAGGGGTAGCCCGGGGTCGGGAACAGGTGTCGGCGGAGGGCCACCAGGTTCTGTGCCTTCACGTCGAGGGACCAGGGCATCCACCGGACCAGCCCATGAATGGCGTTGTGGCGCTCCGGTTCGTCGAGCGCCGCCTGGGCCTCGATCTCGCCGAACCGGTAGCGGCCGTCCCCGAGGCGGTTCGGCCACGGGGCGAGCACCTGGCCCCGTCCGCCGTGGGCCCATTCTCCCGGTCCGAAGCCGGCGATCACCTCGCGCTCGCCCACGATGTAGGCCCGCACCGTCGCGCCGACCTCGGTGATCACCGCCCGCTGTGCGCCATGGGCGATCTCGAACTGTTCGCCGGTGACCGACGCGACGCCAGGTGATGGTTCGGTCACGGGTTCCGGAGCGGTTCGGGGCGGGCGCGGTGCCATCGAGAGAAGGCCGTCCGGGCGTCGAGCCGTGGCCCGAACAGCCGGCGGTATCGTACTGGCCGCGTGCGCATCCTGGTCACCAACGACGACGGTGTGCACGCCCCGGGCCTCGTCGCGCTGGTGCGCGCCCTGGCGGCCTGGACGGCCGAGGCGGGTCACGAGCTCGTGGTGGTGGCCCCCCTTGCGAACCACTCCGGCGCCTCGGCGGCCGTCGGCACCGTCGATGAGCGGGAGTCCGTGGGGTTCCGCCGGATCCACATCGACGGGGCCGAGTCGGTCCCGACCTTCGGCGTCGACGCGACGCCCGCTCTCACCGTGGTGATCGGCGCCTTCGGCGCCTTCGGCCCGCCGCCCGACCTGGTCGTTTCGGGGATCAACCTCGGGGTCAACGTGGGCCGCTCGGTCCTGCACTCCGGGACCGTCGGCGCGGTGCTGACCGGCGCCCAGCACGGCCTTCGGGGGCTGGCCGTGTCGATGCGCTCGCAGCCCCTCCCCCACCATTGGGACACCGCCACGGCCGTCGCCCTGGCCGTGGCGCCGG
>JBOGFV010000198.1:0-11198 GCA_050743525.1 Acidimicrobiales bacterium | reverse complement strand
CTCATCGGCTCCATCACCACCGAGACCGAGCGGCGCAGCGGCCCGAGCAGCACGGGGGCGAGGAAGTCCGGCCCGACGTCGACACGCGGCCATTCGGCGATCCAGTACGTGGCGTGCCAGTTGGCATCGGTGCGGACCCGGCTCCACTCGACCTCGAGGGCCATCGGCCACGGCGAGCCGAGCAGGCACGGCGGGCACGGCCGGGCATCGACGGGCGTGCGGGTGCCCTCCTCGTCGGGCGCTGGCGGGTCGGCCTGGCCAATCGACCGGAGCGCCGCGCTCAGGGCCCCGAGGCCCAAGGGACCGTCGCAGCGCAGTTCGGCGTCGGCGGCCAGCCGGCGGAGGTTGGCCATCTCCCGCAGGAGCGACGCGACGGCCGGCCCGACCGGCCCCCGGGGCCGCCGGACCTGCACCGACACGAGCACCGCGTGGCGCGAGGTGTCGGCGCCGCACTCGTCGAGGAGCGACGCGTACGAGGTCCGAGTGGCGGAGTCCTCCTTCTCGACCGCCCGGTCCTCCAGATAGCTGTGGACGGCGCGGCCGTCATCCGGCATGGCCAGGGCCAGCCACTGGACTCGATGCACCGCCGAGCCCTCGCGGGCCAGCGCGGCCAGCAGACGCGACCACCCGACGACCCGCCGCTCCTTCTCGTCGGCGCCGAGGAGGGCGAAGCTGTGGCCCTCGAGGGCCAGCGCTCCGGTGAACGTGCCGTTCCGCTCGTCGTGGACGATTCCCACGCGGTCCGATCCGTTCGCCTCGACGTCGGCGTCGAGCAGTCGCAGACCCGCGAAGGGGCGGGGACCGGACGACCGACCGGCGACTCCTGCCCCGCCACACGGGCCGATCCCGTCCGCTCCGGCGCAGTACCCGGCGGTCGGCGCGCCGGAGCGCACCCGCCGGCCGGTCACCCCACCGGCCCCCCACCGCACCACCGTGGGGAGCCACTCCTCGCCGGTCTGGCCGCCGAGCGGCCAGCACGCCAGGGCGAGTGCCGAGGCGAGCGCAAGGACCGCCGCGACGACCCCGAGCGGGTCCGGATGGGCCCGCAACGACAGCACGCCCACCACCAGGCCCGCCGCCACCGACGCGATCTGTCCGCCTCGCCAGCCCGCGATGAGCCCCCGTCGCTCGAGCGGCCCGAACCGGTACTTGGGGGGATCAGCCCCCATCGACAGCGGGGCGATCCGGCCGCTCGGCCGGCCGCCACCGCAGGACCGGTCCGTACTCGTCGCGCTCGACGACGTGCACCCCTCGCGACGGACCGGTCCGTTCGGACAGTGCCGGCAATGAGGCGCCCCACACCGGCGGCGCGCCCGGGCCGCCCTCGGCGTCGAGCAGGCCGGTGCCGGCATCGGCGCCCGCTTCGGGGTCGCCGCGCCACATGGGCACGCCGGTGCCCGCCGTTCGGTCCTCCACCGGGGGAGCCTCGCCGGGCCGGTCGGACCCCGGTGGCTCGACCGCCGAGGCCAAGGCGGTGGACGCCGGCAGCTCGGGCAACGGGGCCGGCGCCAGAGACCCGAGGGCGAAGTTCACCGCCGAACGCGGTCCGCCGAACGCGGCCTGCTGGACCCGGTGGCGCACCCCTTCCAACTGCGACGCTGCGCCGGCCTCGACCATCGGGACCAGCCGCAGGAGGGTGAACGGCGCGAAGGCGGCCAGCATCAGGAGCGCCCCGCCGGCCAGCTCGGAGGAGAACGAGCCGTCACTTGCTCCCAGCGCGCCGATCGCGAGGCTGAGGACCGCCACGATGACGAACTTGGAGAGAACGAGCGCGGCGACCGTCTCGACCAGGCGGCGGCACCAGGCCGAGATGGCCGGCCACACCAGGCTCGCCATGGCCAGGGGGAAGAAGAGCGTCGCCGCATAGACGGCGGCGGCCCGGACGAGCAGCTCGATCCAGAGGAGCAGCGCCCCGAACGAGACGAACAGCGCCCCCAGCAGGCTGACGAAGACCGGGACGGCGACGCCGGACCCCGACGCCTGGCCGGCCAGCGCGCTGGCCAGTGACGACAGGGTGGTGCCGACGTCACCCGATGAGGTCGAGGAGACGGCGGCGCAGAGCGCGTCGGTGGCGGCCAGCGCGAGCTGGACCAGCTGTACGGCCACCGCCCCGAGCAGCAGCGCCAGGGGCAGGTGCACGAGCGCCGTCCGGATCAGCGCGCTCGGGCTCTGATGCCAGATCGCCTGGATGACCGAGACGAGCAGGAGCGGCACCAGGATGATTGCGGCGAGCCCGACCATCACCTCGTAGTGGCCCCGGAACCACGACGCGCTGAGGTCGATGGCGCTCGTCACCGAGATGACGCCGCCGATCTGGCCCAGCAGCCAGGAAGCACCCTGGGCCACTCCGCTCGCGATCGCGCCGAGCACGTCGCCGGCCCCGGCGCCGAGGATGGACGAGCCGACCCCGCCGGCGACACCGCACACCGCCGTCAGGCCCGGGACCGAGTCACACCCGACCGAGGGGATGATGGGGAGGGCGGCGATCACGAGTCACCGTGCGCCGGACTGGCCGGGCCGCTCAGTGGAGCCCGGTCCCGGCGCCGAAGAAGAAGTTGATGAGCGTCGGGGCCGCACCGATCAAGAGCGCGGCCAGTCCTGACACCAGGACCGCCCGGCGCCCCGCGATCGACTGGTGGAAGTTCTGAGAGTGGGCCCCGATCGCCCAGGCGGCCGCTCCGATGACCAAACCGATCAGGGCCAGGATCAACGCCCACCCGCCGATGCCATTGGCCAGCTGCTGCAGGGTGCCGCCCCCGGGGAGTTGGGCCGGGTTGGGGTTCAGGCTCACAGCGGCCAGCAAACCGATCGAGCCCATCGTCCGCCCTCCCCTTCCCGGGGGCGCCGACCGGTGGCCCAACGACGCGAACTGCGAGTACGTGTGCTGGGGACGGTCTCACGGCGCTCTTCCCTCGGCCTCTGTTGAGACGAACGGTCGGCCATCGGCGCGCGGGCGCGGCCGGCGATCGCGCTGGCCTCACGCTCCTGTCATGCTGGGGCCGTGCTCGTGAACTTGGGGGCGGCCACCGCTATGGCCGGTCTCGCCCCCGCGGTCGGGTATGGGGTGGCGGCCGCGATCCTGGTGGTGGCAGTGGCCCTGGCCGTGATGTTCGGCCGCCGCTCCGGTCGCCAGGCCCTCACCCAGCGCCTGACCGCGCTCGGCTCGCGGCTGGGTCTGCACCCGCCCTCGGAGGAGAGCGGCCTCGAGAACGCCCTCGCCTACCTCGAACAGGTCACCGGCGCGGCGTCCGAGGCAGTGGCCGAGGCCAGTGCCGACGCCATCCGGCTACGGCGAGCCATCGACGCGCTCCCCCAGGGCGTCGTGCTGTGCGACGACGCCGGCAAGGTCGTGTACCAGAACGCCCCGGCCAATGCGCTGATGACGAGTCGCCTCGGCGACGCGCTGGCCGCCCACGCCGTCACCGAGCTGCTCGAGGAGGCCTGGCACGACGGGACCGCCGAGCGCACCCTCGACCTTTACGGTCCGCCCCCCCGCACCCTCAACGTGCGGGCGCTGTTGATCGACGACGGGCGCCGGTCGCTCGGGGTCATCGCGCTGATCGACGATGTCTCCGAACGCCGACGCCTCGAGATGGTGCGCCGGGACTTCGTGGCCAACGTCAGCCACGAGCTCAAGACCCCGATGGGCGCGCTCGGCCTGTTGGCCGAGACGCTGGTCGTCGAGCCGGACGGCGAGGTGGCCAAGCGGCTGGCCAACCGCATCCACACCGAGGCCTTCCGGGTGAGCCGAATCATCGACGACCTCCTCGACCTCTCCCGGATCGAGGCCGAGTCGGCCCCGCCGCGCGAGCCGGTGCTCGTGAACCTGGTGATGGCCGAGGCGGTCGAGCGGGTCCGGGCGGCCGCTGACAACCGCGGCATCGCGATCGTCCTCTATGAGCCGACCCCGCCGGTCGCGGTCATCGGCGACCGTCGCCAGCTCGTCTCGGCGCTGCACGCGCTGCTCGAGAACGCGGTGACCTACTCCTACGAGAACAGCACCGTCACGGTCAGCGGCACCCTGGCCCGAGAGTCGCTGGCCGGCGACGACGCCACGCCGTTGTTCGACGGGGAACCGGGCACCCTCACCAAAGGCTTGGCCATCGGCGCGTTGTCCGGCCGGTCGGTGCCGGCCGGGGCACTGGCCGGCTCCGGCGAGTCGAGCGGTCAGACCCCCGTGTTCTCGCCCGCCATCCTGCGCCCGCCGGTCGCCCTCGACCCGGCTACCTCGGGCGAGGTCCCCAGGGTCGAGACCGAGCACGACGTGGTGCGCATCTCGGTCTCGGACCACGGGCTCGGGATCCCGAGCCGGGACCTGGAGCGGATCTTCGAGCGGTTCTACCGGGTCGACCACGGGCGGAGCCGGAACACCGGCGGCACGGGACTCGGCCTCTCGATCGTCCGGCACGTGGCCAACAATCACCAGGGCCGGGTTGATGTCGAGTCCCGGGAGGGCGAGGGGTCCACCTTTACCCTGGTCCTGCCGATGCAGCAGGAACGGGGCGCCTAGATGCCGAAGGCCTGGACCGGCGAGGACCGGTCCATCAAGGTGCTGATCGCCGAGGACGAGGAGTCCTTCGTGGACGCCCTGGTCGTCGGCCTCGGCCACGAGGGTTTCACCGTGCACGTCGCCGGTGACGGCAACGGCGCGCTGCGGCTGTTCGAGACGGTCGACCCCGATGTGGTGCTGCTCGACCAGATGCTGCCGGGCGGGGTATCGGGCCTCGATGTGTGCCGGTCGATCCGGGCCACCTCGTCGGTCCCGATCATCATGGTCACCGCCAAAGGCACCGAGATCGACACGGTCGTGGCGCTCGAGGTCGGCGCCGACGACTACGTGACAAAACCGTTCCGGATGCGCGAGCTGGTGGCCCGCATCCGGGCCGTCTCCCGGCGCTCGCCCCACCCGGCCAAGCACGACGAGGGGGCCATCGAGACCGGTGAGGACGGCCAGACGATCTCGGGCGAGGTCACCGTGGACGCGGTCCAGCGGCGGGTCTTTGTGCGCGGCGCCGAGGTGCGGCTGCGGCGCAAGGAGTTCGACCTGTTGAACCTGTTGGTCGAGAACTCGGGGCGGGTGCTCACCCGCGACGTCTTGATCGACCGGGTCTGGGGCAGCGACTACATCGGCGATACCAAGACGCTCGACGTCCACATCAAGCGGCTGCGGTCCCAGATCGAGGTCAATCCCACCGACCCGCACCTGATCACCACCGTGCGGGGGGTTGGCTACCGCTTCGCCGACCCGACCGGCTGAGCCGGCTCAGCCCGGCCGGATCACCGCTTCGCCGCCGAAGTACGGGTTCAAGGCCCCGGGGAGCCGCACCGAGCCGTCGGCCTGGTGGCCAGTCTCGATCAGGGCGGCCCAGGTCCGGGCCCAGCCGAGCGCCGAGCCGTTCAACGTGTGGCACAGGACCGGCTGGCCCCCGCCCACAGGGCGGTAGCGGACGTTGGCCCGGCGGGCCTGGTAGTCCCGGTACCAGCTGACCGAGGACACCTCGAGCCAACGGTCGCAGCCCGGCGAGTACACCTCGAGGTCGAAGGTCCGGGCCGAGGCGTCGCCGAGGTCGCCGGTGCACAGGTCGAGCACCCGGTAGGGCAGCTCGAGCGCCCGCACCAGGGCTTCGGCCCGCTCCGTGATCTCGGCGTGGATGGCCGGGGCCTGCTCGGCGGTGGCGTAGGCGAACAGCTCGACCTTGTCGAACTCGTGGGTCCGCAGCGCCCCCCGGGTGTCGCGACCCGCCGCGCCGGCCTCGCGCCGGAAGCAGGCGGTGGCGGCGGTGAACCGCATCGGGAGGTCGGCCTCGCTCAGGATCTCGCCCCGGTGCATGGAGGTGAGCGGCACCTCGGCGGTCGGGATCGCCCACAGCCCGTCGCGCTCGACGTGGTAGCCGTCGTCGGCGAACCGCGGCACGTGCCCGGACGCGGTCATCGTCTCGGTCAGCACCAGGGTCGGGGGCCGGATCTCCTCGTAGGCATCGGCGTTCCGGTCGAGCGACAGCGCCGAAAGGGCCCGCAGCAGCCGCGAGCCGCCTTTTCTGAACATCGGGAACATCGACCCAGCCAACAGCGCGCCGCGCTCCATGTCGAGGATTCCGAGGCTCGCCCCGACGTCCCAGTGCGGCACCCGCTGAGGCTCGGCGTACTCGGGGAACGGGGCCCCGTCCTCGCACCCCGGCCACCACCGCCGCAGCTCCAGGTTGTCGTCGGGGCCGCCGCCGACGGGCGCTTCGTCAGCGGGCAGGTTGGGCAGCATGAGCAGCGCCTCGCGCAGCGCTTCCTGGGCCCGCTCGACCGCCGCGGCCGCCTCCCGCTCCTGCTCGCCGAGCGTGCGGCTCTCCTCGGTCAGCGTGGCGGCAGAGGAGTCGTCCTTGGCCCGGCGGGCCTCGGCAACCTGTCGGGACAGCTCCTTCACCCGGGCCCGCATCGTCTCTTGACCCTGGAGGACTTCCCGGGCGGCTGCGTCCAGCCCGGCGACCTGGGCGACCTGGGCCGGCGAGACGCCCCGCCTCCCGAGGGCGGCCGTGACGGCGTCGCGGTCCTCGCGGATGAGCCGGACGTCGATCATGAGCGGTCACGCTACCGGCCGCACCAGGACCTTTCCCTGGGGCGCCGGTAGCGTGCCTTCGCGTGCCGGCCGTCGAGTGTGAGGACCTCGTGATCCGCTATGGGGCGACCACCGCGGTCGACGGCGTGAGCTTCAGCGCCGAGCCCGGGGAGGTCGTCGCCATCCTCGGACCCAATGGCGCCGGCAAGACCTCCACGGTCGAGTGCCTCGAGGGCTACCGGTCCCCCGCCAGCGGCCGAGTGCGCGTCCTCGGGCTCGACCCGCTCGCCGAGCACCGTGCCCTGGTCGCGCGCGTCGGAGTCATGCTCCAGCGCGGCGGGGTGTACCCCATGCTCGGCCCCCGTCGGGTGGTCGAGCTGTTCGCGGGCTACTACCGCGACCCCGAGCCCGCCGACCATCTGCTTGACCTCGTCGGGCTGCGGCGCGTCGAGCGCACGCCGTGGCGGCACCTGTCGGGGGGCGAGCAACAGCGGCTCTCGCTCGCCCTCGCGCTGGTGGGGAGGCCCGAGGTGGTGTTCCTGGACGAACCGACCTCGGGCGTCGACCCCGCCGGTCGGGCCGGGGTGCGCGAGGTGATCGCCGGGCTGCGCTCCAGGTCCAAGTGCGTCGTCGTCACCACCCATGAGCTGAGCGAGGCCGAGCGGTTGGCCGATCGGGTCGTGATCGTCCGCCACGGGCGGGTGCTCGCCGACGGCGCCCCCGGCGAGCTGGCCGCCTCGGGCGGCCCGCCGTCGGTCCGGTTCGTCTCTCGACCGGGCCTCGACGTCGACGGACTGGGCCGGGCCGTCGGCGCGCCGGTCACTGAGGACCCGCCCGGGTCATACCGGATCGACGCGCCATCGACCGCGAGGCTGACCGCGGGCCTGGCTGGATGGCTCGCCGACCAGGAGGCCGAGCTCCTCGAGCTCCGGACTGCCGCGTCGCTGGAGGAGACCTATCTCGCCCTGGTCGGGACCGATCCGGCCGCCGCGCCCGAGCCGACGCCCCGCCGACGGCGGCCGCGGACCCGGTGAGGCCGCTCGCCGCCCAGGTCAGGGCCGAGGTGTGGATGACCCTGCGCCGCGGCGAGACGCTGCTCGTCACGGTCGGGATCCCGGTGATCTTCGTCGTCTTCTTCTCGGAGGTCCACGTCCTGCCGACCGGACGGGTCCCCGCCGTCACCTTCGTGGTGCCGGGGGTCCTGGCCCTGGCCGCGATGTCGACGGCGATGGTGGCGCTCGGCACCGCCACCGGCTTCGAACGCGGCTACGGCGTGCTGAAGCGGCTCGGAGCTACCCCACTGCGCCGCGACCGCCTCGTCGGGGCGAAGATCGTCACCGTCCTCCTCGTCGAGGTCGTCCAAGCGGTCGTCCTCGTGCCGGTGGGCCTGGGGCTCGGCTGGCGCCCGGTCGGCGCGGCCGGCTCCGGCCAGGCGGTGGCGCTCGTGCTCCTGGGCACGGTTGCGTTTGGGGGGCTCGGCCTGCTGCTCGCCGGCGTGCTGCGAGCCGAGGTGAACCTGGCCGCGGTCAACGGCCTCTATCTCGTCCTGCTGCTCCTCGGCGGCATGCTCGTCCCGATCGCCAAGCTGCCCGGAGGGCTCGGCGCGTTCGCCAAGGGACTCCCAGCCGCCGCACTGGCCGACGGTCTGCACGCCACGCTCGGCACCGGTGGACCGGTCGGGGCCGAATCCTGGGTGACCCTGGCGGTCTGGGCGGTGGCGGCGCCGGTCGCGGCGGTGCTGACCTTCCGCTGGGAGTGATCCCTAGCGGAGATCCCTTTCCCAGTTGACCAACTGGGACGCGGTGATCGGCCCGTGGACGATGCGGGCGATCGTGCCGTCCGAATCGATGAACACGGCGTCGGGGTCGCCGTCGAATCCGTAGAGGCCCTCGGTGACCTTGTAGTCGGGATCCTTGGCCACCGGGAACGTGACGCCCGACGAGCGCACGAATGCGAGCGCCGAGGACACCGGGTCCATCCCGTCGACGCCGATGACCGGCACCCGGCTGGACGGCGTCTGGCCTCGAAAGGCGCCGGCGAGCGCCGGCATCTCGGCGTGGCAGGGCCCGCACCAGCTGGCAAAGAAGATCAGCACGGCGGACCGGCCGTTCCCGCCGCCGCTCGCCGGCATGACCACCGGTCCCGCGCCGGTGAGCGAGGCCAGCGAGAACGATGGCGCCGGCGACCCAGCCGTCGGGACGACCTGCTTCGGAGCGCCGATCGAGGTGAACAGCCCAACGCCGAGCCCCGCCGCCACGAACAGGCCGACGACCAGGAAGACCAGCCTCGGGCGCTGTGGCGCAGGGCCGGGCCGTCCCGGACCCGGACCGCTCACCGGCTCAGTGGATGCGGCGGACGAAGACGTCGACGGCCATCGCCGCGAACAGGAGCGTCAGATACGTGATCGAGTACCCGAACAGCCGCATCGCCTCACCCTCGAGGGTGGCGCCGCGAGCCGCCTGGCTCCAGAGCCGGCCTGCCATCGCCACGTACCCGGCCCCGGCGGCGATCGCCACGACCAGATAGGTGATCCCCATGTGGGCGATCGGTGCGAACGCGATCGAGCTGGCTGCCATCGCCACGGTGTAGCCGAACACGTTGCGAGCGATCCGCCTGGGCGAGGCCACCACCGGGAGCATGGGCACGTGAGCGGCCGCATAGTCGTCGCGGTACCGGATGGCCAGAGCCCAGAAGTGGGGCGGGGTCCAGAGGAAGATCAGCGCGAACAACACGACCGGTGGCCACGCCAGCGTGCCGGTCACCGCGCTCCACCCCACCAGCACCGGCACGGCTCCAGCGGCGCCGCCGATCACGATGTTCTGCGTCGACCGCCGTTTCAGCCACAGCGTGTAGACGCCGACATAGAAGAGGGTGGCCGAGAGGGCGAGGACGGCCGACAGCAGGTTCACCAGCCCCCACAGCTCGGCGAACGCCGCCACCTCCAGGACGCAGGCGAACGTGAGCGCCGCGGCTGGGGTCACCGCACCGGTGACGAGCGGACGCTTCTGGGTCCGGTGCATCACCCGGTCGATGTCCCGGTCGACGTACATGTTGATGGCGTTGGCCCCGCCGGCGGCCAGCGCCCCCCCGGCAAGGGTGGCGAGGATCAGCCAGCCCGAGGGCATCCCGTGGGCCGCCACCACCATGGTCGGCACGGTGGTGACGAGCAGGAGCTCGATGATCCGCGGCTTGGTCAGCGCGATGTAGGCGCCGAGCCGGGCCGCGACCGTGCGCCGGAGCAGCCGGGGTGCCAGCGCGTCGAGGGCCATGACCCGGTCAACACTAGGAGGCGGGGTGGGCCCGATCCAAAGCGGGCATTAGCCTCTGGGGTCGTGAAACTGCCCGTGTTGGGACCGGCTGCCGCCCGCCGGGTCTTCGCAGTGGCGTTGGGGTCTCTCTGCCTGATCGTGCTCACCGGGGCCGGCGTGCGCCTGACCCAGTCGGGCCTGGGCTGCCCGGACTGGCCGACCTGCTCCGGCCACCGGCTGGTGGCGGCCTGGCAGTACCACGCGGTCATCGAATTCGGGAACCGGGTCGTCACCGTCGGGGTCACTCTGGCCGTGCTGGCCGCCCTGGCCGCGGCCTGGCTGCGGACCCCCCGCCGGCGGGACCTGGTGTGGCTGGCCGCGGGCACCGTTGCCGGGGTGGTGGCCCAGGCGGTCCTCGGGGGGATCACCGTCCTGGCCAAGCTGGCGCCGGGATGGGTCATGGCCCACTTCCTCCTCTCCATGGCGGTGATAGTCGTCGGGGTGGTCCTCGTGCACCGGGCCGGCCAGCCCGAGGGGGAGGTCCGGGCCCGGGTGGGGCGCGACGTGCTGGGCGTCGGGAGGGTGATGGTCGTGCTCACGGCGGTCGTGCTCGGGCTGGGCACGGTCGTCACGGGGGCCGGCCCCCACTCCGGCGCCCCCGGCGTCGGGCGGCTGCCCATCTCGGCCCGGGACGCCGCTGAGCTGCACAGCGGGGTGGTGCTGCTGCTGGTGGGCTTTGCCCTGGCCAGCGTGGTGCTGCTGCGTAGCCCCCGGGTGCCGGCCGACGTGGAGCGGGCCGGGCGGGGCGTGCTCTACGCCCTCGGGGTCCAGGGGGTGATCGGCTACACGCAGTACTTCACGGGGGTGCCAGCGGGGCTGGTAGAGCTGCACGTGGCCGGGGCCCTGGCCGTGTGGCTGGCGGTCCTGCGCCTCTACCTGTCTCTCACCACCAGGGTGCCGGCGGCGCCCACCGAAGCGGTCGTGGCAACCGCCCCGGCCGGTGACGGGCGCGCCCTGGCCGGGGTCTGAGTGCGGTGGCGGCGCCGATCGCGCCCGCACCGGCCCGGGCCGACCAGCCGGTCAGTGACGAGGACCTCCGGCCCGACCGGCCGTGGCTGGTCATCGTCTGGAACGACCCGATCAACCTCATGTCCTACGTCACCTACGTCTTCCAGAAGCTGTTCGGCTACAGCCACGAGAAGGCCACCCGCCTGATGCTCCAGGTCCACCACGAGGGAAAGGCGGTGGTGACGAGCGGCACCCGGGAGCGGGCCGAGATGGACGTGTTCCGCCTCCACCGCTACGGCCTGTGGGCGACCATGGAGCAGAGCGACTAGCGATGCGACGAGACGGCACAGGGCAGAGCGACTCGCGATGCCGAGACTGGGGCGGCGGATCCGCCG
>JBOGFV010000197.1:0-5854 GCA_050743525.1 Acidimicrobiales bacterium | reverse complement strand
GCCGAGGAAGCCGCTCAGCCCGAGGGTGGCGGCCGTCTCACCGACCAAGCGGTCGCGCTCGTCCTTCTCGACGTTGCGCTGACGCAACGGGAACTCGATGTTCTTGGCCACCGTCATGTGCGGGTACAACGCGTAGGACTGGAAGACCATGGCCACATCGCGGTCCTTCGGCTCGACGTCATTGACGACGCGGTCGCCGATGAGGACCTTGCCGGCCGTCACATCCTCGAGCCCCGCGACCATCCGCAGGGCGGTGGTCTTGCCGCATCCGGATGGGCCGAGCAGGACCATGAACTCGCCGTCTTCGACGTCGAGGCTGAGGGCGTCGACCGCGGTCGCATCATCGAAGCGCTTGGTGACGCCCTCGAAGCTCAGGCCGGCCACCGGCTCAGCTCCCTGTCGTCTCGGTCACCGGTGCATGCCGCCACGGATGCGGGCGGCCACCTCGTCGGCGTCGGGGACCGTCACGACCAGACGCTGGAACGGGACGCCGCTCAGCTCCACCACCACCGCCGGCCCCCGGCCATGAACGACCGCGAAGTCCCTGCCGAACCGTCCCCGCCTCGTCCCGACCGCGATCACACCCGAGATCCCGGTCCCCGGGGCCCGGATCCCCCGGAGTTCCGGCCACGCGGTGGCCACTGCCCGGACCTCGGAGACCGCCGACAGCGGGACGGTGACGTCGCCGTGCGCCGCCTCGAACTTCTCCACCCAGTTGAGCTTCACCTGCAGCTCGGTGGGGCTGATCTGGAAGTTCGCCATCGCCGGGGATCGTAGTGGCTGGCCAGTCGATTTCTCAGAGCTGGACGACCGAGCACTGCCGCGACGAAGGTGAGCCGGTGGAGCGGGCGGGCCGATGAGCGGCGGGATCGTGTTCGAGGGAGCGTGGATCATCGATCTCGACGGCGTCGTGTGGCTGGCCGGAGAGCCGATCGACGGGGTCAGCGACGCGTTGCGGATGCTTCGCGATCACGGCGTGCGGGTGGTCTTCGCGACCAACAACTCGGCGCCGACGATCGACGAGCTGCTGGCCCGCCTGCGTCGAGCCGACATCTCGGCCCAGCCGGCCGACCTCATCACCTCGGCCCAGGCGGCCGCCACGCTGGTCGGCGAGGGGGACTCGGTCCTGGCGCTGGCCGACGGCGGGGCCAGGGAGGCGCTGCTGGCCCGCGGCGCTCGTCTGGTCGAAGACGGACCGGTCGACGCGGTGGTCGTCGGCTGGACTCACGACTTCACCTTCGACCGTCTGGCCCGAGCGGCGAGGGCGGTGCGCGAGGGGGCGCGCTTGATCGGGACCAACGAGGACGCCACCCATCCGACGCCCGATGGCCTGCTGCCGGGCGCCGGCGCCCTGCTCGCCGCCGTGGTCACCGCGGCCGGCGCCGACGCCGAGGTCGGCGGCAAGCCCCACCCGGCAATGACCGAGCTCATCCGGGCCCGCCACCCCGACGCCCGGGTCGTGGTGGGCGACCGGCCCTCGACTGACGGGGCGCTGGCCCGGGCCCTCGGCGTCCCCTACGCCTTGGTCCTCTCCGGGGTGACCGCAGGGGGCGACCCGATTGATCCGCCCGCCGACCTCGTGGCCGCTGACCTCGGGGCCGTGGTCCGCACGGTGGCCGGGGCGCCGCCGGCCGGGGATTGAGGGACCGAGCACTACGGTGGTCCCATGGCCACCGACCAGAGCTGGCGACGGTTCCTCGACGCCGGCGCGCTGATCGGGCAGGTCTCGATGGCGCGGGCGGAGGAGATCTCCCGCGGGTTGTTCTCGGACGACGAGGCGAGGCGACAGGAGTCGTGGCGCGATCTCGAGGAGCTGGGCCGGGTCGGGCGCAAGATGGGGGAGCAGTTCGTGGCCTTGGCCCGGGCCGAGCTGGCCAAGCAGCTCGAGGGGGTGGGCGGGTTCGAACAACTGGTCGACCGGCTGGCCGATCTGTTCGCAACGGCCGGGCCGTCGGAGGACGAGCGGCCCGCCCCTGGTGATCGCACCGCCTTCGCGGACCTGCTCGACGCGCCCGCGCCCCCAGCCGCCGCGCCCAAAGAGCCGAAAAACAAAGACGGCGCCGAAGAGAAGAAGGCGAAGGCGAAGGGACAGGCCAGCGGCGAGAAGGCCAAGGGCGGAAAGAAGCGCAAGAAGAAGGAGAAGGCGTCGGCCCCTGCCGGTGGAGCCGAGGGGACCAAGCTGCTCACGCTGACCCGTCCGGACGCCTCCGCCTCTCCCTGACCCCGGTCCGCCGGCGGCTCGACGCAGAGCTCGTGCGCCGGGGCATTGTCGACTCGCGCCAACAGGCCGCCGCCGCGGTGGCCGCCCACCGGGTCCTGGTGGGCGGGGCCGCCGCCACCAAGGCGTCGCGGATGGTGTCGGTGGCCGACCCACTCGTCCTCCTCGGACCCGGGCCGCGCTTCGTGTCACGGGGCGGCGAGAAGCTCGACGCGGCGCTGGAGCGGTTCGGGATCGGGGTGGAAGGGCGCCGGGCCGTCGACGCCGGGGCCTCGACCGGCGGCTTCGTCGACTGTCTCCTGCAACGGGGCGCGTCCCGAGTGGTGGCCATCGATGCCGGCCGCGGCCAGCTCGATGCCCGATTGCGCGCCGATCCGCGGGTGGCGCTCCACGAGGGCTTCAACGTCCGATCGGCCGGCCCGGCCCTACTCGGTGCCGATGGTCCGGCCGACCTGCTCACCGCCGACCTCTCCTTCATCTCGCTGCGAACGGTGGCCCCAGCGCTCGCCGGGATGGTCCGGGCCGGAGGGGACCTGGTCGTGCTGGTCAAACCCCAGTTCGAGGCGGGCCGGGCCGACGCGTCGAGGCACAAGGGCGTGATCAAGGACCCGTTGGTGTGGCGCCGGACCCTGCTCGAGGTGGCGTCAGCGCTGGAGGCGGCCGGAACCGGCATCATGGGGGCCATGGCGTCGCCGATCCGAGGGTCCGCCGGAAACGTCGAGTTCTTCCTGCACGCGGTGACCGGCGCCACTCCCGCGGCCGGACTCGAGGGCCTGACCGACGCGGCCGTCGAGTCGGTGGCCGAGGAGGCTTGAGCGGTGGCCACCGTCGCGATCCTGGCCAACCCGGACAACGCCGCCGCGGCCACGCTGGCCGACGACGCGGCGCGATGGCTGGACGCGGCGGGCCACCGGGTCCGCACCCTGCTGCTCCGCCCGCCCGACCAGGTGGAGGAGGACGGCGTGGCCGGGCCGCTCGCCGACGCCAAGCTGGCCGGGGCCGACCTCGCGGTGAGCCTGGGCGGGGACGGCACGTTCCTGCGGATGGTCCCGCTCGCGCACGCGTCGGGGGTCCCGATCCTCGGGGTCAACTTCGGCCATCTCGGCTATCTCCTCCAGGTCGAGCCGCCCGACGTCGAGACCGCGCTGGCGCGGGCGCTGGCCGGCGACGTCGTGATCGAGGCGCGGGCCCTGCTCGAGGTCGCGAGCGACGGCGGCCACATCCCCGTCAACGAGCGTGACCCCTCAGTGCTCTTGACCGAGGAGCCCGAGGGCTTCCCCCGCCAGTGGCTGGCCCTCAACGAGGTGGTGGTCGAGCGCACCTATCCGGGCCACACCGTCCGCTACACGACCCTGATCGACGGCCAACCGTTCCTCAACTATGTGGCCGACGGCGTGTTGGTGGCGACGGCGACCGGCTCGACCGCCTACAACCTCTCCGCGGGCGGCCCGGTGCTGTCGCCGGGCCTGCGCTCGTTGGTGGTGACCCCCGTCGCGCCCCACCTCCGCTTCGACCGCAGCGTCGTGCTCGACGAGGACCAGACGGTCACGGTTACGATCGAGGGCCACCGCCCGGCCGTCCTCGTCGTCGACGGCCGCACCCTGGCTCGGATCCCACCGGGCTCGTCGATCACCTGCACGACCGCCCCCGAGCCGGTGCGCTTCGTGACCCTCACCCGGCAGGGCTTCGGGACGCTGCTGCGCAACACGCTGGCCGCCGAGCGCAATCGCTGAGCCGTCGTGCTGGCTGAGCTCCGAGTCCTCCAACTCGGCGTCATCGAGGACCTGACCCTCGAGTTCGGAGCCGGCATGACCGCCTTGTCGGGCGAGACCGGGGCCGGCAAGACGCTGCTGGTCGAGGCCCTGCAGCTGATCCTTGGACAGCGGGCCGAGAGCGGCCTCGTCCGAGCCGGCGCGTCCGAGGCGACCGTCGAAGCCCGGTTCTTCGACGGGGCCGGCGACGAGATCGTGATCAGTCGCTCCGTCCCGGTCGAGGGGCGGTCGCGGTGCTGGATCAACGGCCGGATGGTGACGCTCAGCGCCCTCTCGGAGGTGGCCGCGACCCTGGCCGACATCCACGGCCAGGGCGACCACCAGGCCCTCCTGCACACCGCGGCCCAACGACGGGCGCTCGACGAGTTCGGCGCGATCGACCCGACCGCGGTCGATCAGCTCCGCCAGCGGGTCGGGGCGATCCGGCGACGCCTGGCCGAGTTGGGCGGCGACGAGCACGAGCGGGCCCGGGACCACGACATGCTCGAGCACCAGATCAACGAGATCGAGGGAGCGCGCCTCGCCGACGACCCCGACGAGGACGCCAACCTCCTGGCCGAGGAGGAGCGGCTCGGTGACCTGGCCGCGTTGCGCGAACGAGCCGGGCTGGCCCTGTCGGCCCTGGCCGCCGACGGCGGCGGGGCGCTCGACCGCCTCGGTGCCGCCGCCGCGGCGCTCGACGGGCCGGTCTCGCTCGGAGAGCTGGACGGGCGCGTCCGGGGTGCCCAGAGCGAGGTGTCCGACATCGCCACCGAGCTGCGCACCGTCGTCGAGACCTGGGACGACGACCCCGAACGGCTGGCCGATGTCCAGGCCCGGCGCCGGCTCCTCTCGGACCTGTACCGCAAGTACGGGGGCGACCGGGCCGCCACGGTGGCTTTCCTCGCCGAGGTCACCGAGCGGCTGGATCGGCTGGGCCGCGCCGAGACCGAGGCGGCGGCGCTGGGGGCCGAGCTCTCCTCGGTGGGGGCCGAGCTGCGCGCCGCCGAGGCGGCCCTCCTGGCCGCCCGGACCGAGGCCGCGCCCCGCTTGGGGGCGGCGATCGAGGAGCGGCTGGGCGACCTGGCCATGGCCGGGGCCCGCTTCGAGGTCGAGGTGGAGCCGTCCGGGGCCGGCGAGACGGTGACGTTCCTGCTCGGTGCGAACGCCGGCGAGGGCCTGCGACCACTGGCCCGGGCCGCCTCGGGCGGCGAGCTGGCCCGCACGATGTTGGCGTTGCGGCTGGTGGCACCGGGGGGGCCGCCGACCATGGTCTTCGACGAGGTCGACGCGGGGGTCGGGGGGACCGCGGCCCTCGCCCTGGCCGAGGCGCTCCGGGAGGTGGGGGGCCAGCGGCAGGTGCTGGTGGTGACGCACCTGGCCCAGGTCGCGGCGTTCGCGGAACGGCAGGTCTCGGTGCGCAAGGAGGAGGCGGCCGGCCGGGTGTCGACCTCGGCCGAGGCCGTCTCGGGCGCCGACCGGGTCTCCGAGGTCTCCCGGATGCTCTCGGGGCAGCCCGACTCCAAGCGGGCCCAGGCCCACGCCGAGGAGCTGCTCGGGCTGGGGCGACGACGGGGCGCGGTGGTGGCCGGTTGAGCGGGCCTTCCACCAGTGCGCGTCGCGCCCTCCATTAGTGTGTGAGGGTGCGCCGCCGATATGCCGAGTTGACGGCATCAACGAGGTGATCGCACCCCGGTGACCAAGTTCGTCTTCGTCACGGGGGGTGTCTCCAGCTCCCTCGGCAAGGGTCTCACCGCATCATCGCTCGGCCGCCTCCTGAAGCTCCGCGGCGTGGCCGTGACCATGGCCAAGCTGGACCCCTACATCAACGTCGACCCGGGGACCATGAACCCGGGAGAGCACGGCGAGGTGTTCGTCACCGAGG
>JBOGFV010000196.1:0-6941 GCA_050743525.1 Acidimicrobiales bacterium | reverse complement strand
CGCCGATCTGGCTGGCCGGGGCCAGCGACGCGGCCCTCGAACGGGCCGCCCGGGTCGGCGACGGCTGGGTGCCAATGTTCATGGCCCCCACCGACTACCGATCGGCGCTCGACCGACTGCTCGATGCCGCCTTGGCCGCCGGACGGGACCCCGAGGCGATCGACACCGCCGTGGTCGTGGTGGTGTGCACCGGCGACAACGAGGAGGTGGCCCGCAAGGAGGGCGCCTCTTGGCTGTCCGACCTCTACTCGCTCCCGCCCCGGGCCTTCGAACGGCACCTGATCGCCGGCCCCCCGGAAGATTGCGCGGCCGCCCTCGCCGGGTATCACGAAGCAGGCGCCCGCCACGTCGTGGTCATGGTGGCCGCCGAAGAGACCCTCGAACACTTCGGCCCGCTCGCCGAAGCCGCATCGCTCGACCCGCTGGGAGCCGCCCCATGAGCACCGACCACGCCGTGATCCTCGGCGCCGCCATGACCGACATGAGTCGGCGCGACCTCAACCCGGACCAGATGGCCATCCAAGCGGTGACCGAGGTACTGGCCGACGCGGGCGTCCACCCCTCGGACCTGGCGCTCGTCGTGGTCGCCAACGCCAGCGGCGGCCGGCTGAACGACCAGGGCTGCATCCGCGGCCAGGCCTGGCTGCGCAAGTCCGGGCTGGGGGACGTGCCGATCGTGAACGTTGACAACTCATGTGCCGGCGGGTCCTCGGCCGTCCACATCGGCGCGCTGAGCGCGCTCGGACAGGACCGACCCGTGCTCGTGGTCGGCGTCGAGAAGATGTGGACGGGCGACCGCGGCGCCACCCTTGACGCGATCGAGTCGGGGCTGCCATCGGACTATCGCGCCGACAGGCACGCCCGGCTGGCCGAGAACGGCAACCCGGCGGGCAGCATCCTCATGGGGCTGAATGCCGCTTGGGCCGAGCAGTTCATGGCCGAGCGGGGCGCCACCGTGGAGCAGGTCGCGGCGGCCGCCGTGAAGGCGCGGCGCAATGGCTCGCTCAACCCGCTGGCTCAATGCCAGCAGGCCGTCACCATGGAGGAGGTCCTTGGCTCGGCACCGGTGGCCGGGATCCTCACCAGGATGATGTGCAGCTCGTTCACCGACGGGGCGGCCGCCCTGGTCGTGACGGGCAGCCCGCGCCCGACCGACACGCCGGTGGCCCGGATCGTGGGCACCGTGGCCCGCTCCGGCTACGGCAACCTCGACTACCACGACCGCCTCACCGAGACCTCGGCCGCCGCCTATGAGGCGTTCGGGCTGGGACCGGCCGACTTCGACATCGTGGAACTGCACGACGCCACCAGCGCCGAGGAGCTGTTCGCGCTGGAGTCGCTGGGCATCTTCGGGCCCGGCGAGGCCGGCCCGGCGACTCTGGCCGGCGACACCGCCATCGGCGGGCAGGGCATCGCCGTCAACCCGAGCGGCGGCCTGGTGGCCCGCGGCCACCCCCTCGGCGCCACCGGCATCGCCCAGCTCGTCGAGATCGTCACCCACCTGCGCGGCGGGGCCGGAACGCGCCAGGTCGCGGCGGCCCGACTCGGGCTGGCCGTCAACACCGGTGGGGTCGTGGACGGCGACGCCGGCTACGTCGGCATCACCGCCGTGGCGAGCGCGGCGTGACCACCGCCCGGGGCATCGCGATCCGCAGCTGCGGCAGCGCGGTCCCCGACAAGGTCCTGTCCAACGACGACCTGGCCGTCACCCTCGACACCTCGGACGCCTGGATCAGCGAGCGAACCGGGATCCGGGAGCGCCGTGTCGGCGGCACCACCTCGGCGCTGGCCGCCGAGGCGGGGCAGCGGGCACTGGAGCGGGCCGGGCTCCAGCCGACCGACGTGGACGTGCTGGTGCTGGCCACCACCACCCCGGACTCGATCGCGCCGGCCACCGCATCGACCGTGCAGGAGATCCTGGGCATGCGGCACGTCGGCGCCTTCGACGTCAACGCAGCGTGCTCGGGGTTCGTCTACGGGCTGGTGGTCAGTGCCGGCCTGGTCGCCCTCGGAACCGACCGGGTCCTCCTGGTCGGTTGCGACACCCTCAGCCGGATCACCGACTGGGACGACCGCAAGATCGCGGTGCTGGTCGGCGACGGTGCCGGCGCGGTGGTCATCGAAGCCGTCGACGGCCCCGGCAACCTGTTGAGCCACAACCTGCAATCGGACGGCTCTCTCCGCCACCTTCTCTATTGCGACCACGGCGGCTACCTCGTCATGGACGGTCGGGAGATCTTCCGCAAGGCCGTCCGGGTGGTGGTCGAGTCGGCCGAGCGGGCCTTGGCAGACGCCGGCGTCGGGGTCGACGAGATCGCGATGCTGGTCCCCCATCAGGCCAACCTCCGCATCATCAAGGCCGCTTGCCAGCGAATCGGCATCCCCGAGGAGCGCACCGCCGTTGTGATCGACCGCTACGGCAACACCTCCTCGGCGTCGATCCCCCTGGCGCTCGACCACGTCGTCCAAGCGGGCCGGGTCGGCGACGGCGACCTCCTCCTGCTCAGCGGCTTCGGCGGAGGCATGACCTGGGCGAGCGCCGTCCTACGCTGGGGGACGTGACCGGACCGGACGACGGCGCCGTCCTGGTCGTCCTGGCGGCCGGGCAGGCGAAGCGCTACGGCGGCGGCCTCAAGCCGCTCGCTCCGGTGGGTCCCGACGGCGAGGCCATCTTGGACCTGGTCGGGAGCGACGCCATCGACGCCGGGTTCACGACGATCGTGGTGGTGCTCGGCCCGCACAGCGCCGAGGCGATCCGGGACCACGTCCGGGCCAACTGGCCTCCCTCGGTCGATGTGCGGTTCGCGATGCAGTCCAGCCCCAGAGGCACGGTCGACGCGGTGCTCTCGGCGTGGTCGCAGCTCGGGCGTCGGCCTCGGTTCGGCGTCTCCAACGCCGACGACCTTTACGGTCCGCGGGCATTCGAGATCCTGGCCACGCACGTGAAGGGCTCCGGCGCCGACAACGCCCTGGTGGGCTTCACGCTCGAGCGAGCCGTGATCGGCGACGCCCCGGTGACCCGCGGCGTCTGTCGCACCGGGCCCGGCGGCCACCTCGTTCAGATCGACGAGCGACGGGGGGTGACCCGCCGGGACGACGGGACCTTCGCGACGACCGACGGGCGGTCGCCCGAGACGCTCGAACCGACCACCCTGGTGTCCATGAACCTGTGGGCCTTCTCATCGTCGCTCGAGGGCGCCTTCCGAGACGCCATGGCGGGCGCCGGCAACGGCGAGGTGCTCCTCCCCGAACTCGTGGCGTCCCTGATCGCTACGCACGATCGGCCCCGCCCGTTCGCGGTCCTGGCGACCGACAGCCGCTGTGTCGGGGTGACCCATCCCGACGACCTCGAGCTGGTGCGGCGCGACATCGCGGACCAGGTCGAGAGGGGCGAACGCCCGGCCAAGCCCTGGACCGGGGCGTAGCCCGCAACGGTGCCGAGATTGACACGATCGAGGCGACTGGCGTTGGCCCTCGCGGTCAACGCCGCTCTGGTCGCAGGCGAGGTGATCGGGGGGATCGCCGCCCACGCCTCGGCCCTGCTTGCCGACGCCGGGCACAACCTGACCGACGTGGCCGGGCTGGTAGCCGCGGTGCTGGCCGTTCGTTGGGCGTCGCGGCCGCGCAGCGACGCCCGCTCGTTCGGGAACCACCGGGCCACGATCCTCGCGGCGCTGTTCAACGCCGGCGCCCTCGCCCTCGTGACCGCATCGATCGTGGCCCTGTCCATCGACCGGCTCGTGCACCCCGAGACCGTGCACGGCGTCTCGCTGGCCGCGATCGCAGGCGTCGCTCTGGTCGTCAACCTGCTCGCCGCCGCGGTGCTGCGAGACGGTTCGCGCGACCTCAACATGCGATCTGCGGCCGCGCACATGACGGCCGACAGCGCGTCGGCGGCGCTCGCGATGGTGGCGGGGATCGTCGTGCTGGCCGCTGGCCACCGCGCCGACCTGGCCGACCCGGCCGCCTCGCTGGCCCTCTCGGTGTTGATCGTCGTCCAGGCGGTGCGGCTGGTCCGGACGAGCATCGAGGTGCTGCTCGAATCGACCCCTTCCGACGTGGACCTCGCGGCGCTGCGGTCATCGATCACTGGGGTCGGCGGCATCACCGATGTCCACGACCTGCACGTGTGGAGCCTTTCGAGCGAGGTGCGGGCGCTCTCGGCCCATCTCGTCCTGGCCGGCCACCCGACCCTGGAAGAGGCCCAAGCCCTCGGCGAGCGGGTCAGGGGGCAGGTGGCGGGGCCGTTCGGGCTCGCCCACACCACCTTCGAGCTCGAGTGCGAGCGGTGCACGGACCTCGCCGACCCGTGCGAGATGGATGCCCTCTCCGGTCAGCTGGTCGGCCGCTCACCCGACTCGAACTGAGACCGGACGCGACGCAGCCCCGAGTAACCGTCCGGCCGAAACCGTCCTGCTCCTCGGGGCTACGCCCGTGGTGGTCTGCTGCAACCCGCAGCGAGGGCCGTGTCGGACAACCCCCACCCGGCGCAAGCCTGCAGCTCCAGGGAAGCCACCGACTCTTGCAGAGCCGCCTGTCGGGCACCTTTCCTCCGCCCCGAACGGCTTCCCTCACGGGCTTCCGTCCGTCCTTGGGTCCGCCTTTCGGCTTTCCCTCGGATCCTCCTCTGATCCGCCTTGCGGCTTCTCTTCGGTCTTGCTCCCCGGGACTCACCTTGCGGCGACCCCTGGGGGGCGGTGGCGGGCTGTTAGCCACCCGAACTGATCCCAAGACTGCACCTTTCGAATTGCAGGGTCAAGACTTGTCCGCGAAATCCAGATGTTCTCCCCACAAAACTCACGTCGTCCCCAAAGCGCGACCGTTCCTCCCCAACATGTGTCACATACTCCCCAAGTGATCCCCAACCGGCGGGATCACTTGGCAACGCGGCGCGCGCCGCGATGCCACACTGTCGCGATGACGACCACGCCACGCGACGAGGCCACGCGCTGTGCGTGGGCGACCGGTGAATTCCTGATCCCGTACCACGACGAGGAATGGGGGGTGCCGGTCCACGACGACATCAAGCACTTCGAATTCCTGATCCTCGAGGCCGCCCAGGCCGGCCTGAGCTGGCTGACCGTCCTGCGCCGCCGGGACGGCTACCGACGGGCCTTCCTGGACTTCGACGCCGAGCGGGTGGCCCGGTTCGGCGAACCCCAGGTCGCCGAGCTGCTCCAGGACCCCGGCATCATCCGCAACCGGGCCAAGGTCGAGGCAACGGTCGCCAACGCCCGGGCGGTGCTGGCCCTCCGCGAGTCGGGCACCACCTTCGACGACTACCTCTGGGGGTTCGTCGACGGGGAGCCGGTGCTCAACCGGTGGCGCGGCACCGCCGAGGTGCCGGCCAAGACCGAGCTGTCCGAGCGGGTGAGCAAGGACCTCCGGTCCCGGGGCTTCCGGTTCGTCGGCCCGGTCGTCGTCTACGCCCACCTCCAGGCGGCCGGCCTCGTCAACGACCACCTGGTGTCGTGCTTCCGGTGGTCGGAACTGACCGGAGCGCCCGCACCATGACCACGCGCGGACCCTCCTCGTCCAACCCGTTGGCCCGCTCGGTCGCTCGCAGCGCCGTCAGCTCGTCGCACCACTCCTTCTCGGGCAGGTCCTCGAACCCGGCCGATCGGTAGAAGGGGCCGTTCCAGGGCACGTCGCGGAACGTGCACAAGGTCACCCGTCGGTAGCCGGCCCCCTGGGCCCACTCGCAGGCCCTCTCGAGGAGGGCTCGCCCGATCCCCTGACGCCCCGATCCCGGGGCCATCGCGATCGCCTCGACATGGGCCTGGCCGCCGACGAGCATGAGCCACACAAACCCGACCGGCGGGTCCCCGGCCACGAAGGCGGCGAGGGGGAGTTCGCCCCGGTCCGCCGTCGGCACCGATGCCTCGAGGTGCAGGCCGATGTGGGCGAACCGGACGCCGGCGGACGCCTCGATCGGCCCCAGCAGCGCCAGCTCCTCGGGACGGGCCGGCCGGACCTCGGCCGAGTGCTCAGGCCCTTTCGGAGCGTGGGCCATTTCGACCGTCGACGCATTGCTCGTCGGGTCCGAAGACCTGTTCCTCGCCGCCCCCAACCAGGGCGCCGACGGCTCGTGGCGCCTCTGAGTCTCTCCATGGTTGGAGCTGATCCACTACCCCTTCTTGCGGCGTGGCGCGGGCTCCTTCACCATGCGCGACACCAGCTGGCGGGACACGCCCCAGCGGCGGGCGATCTCGGCCATCGAGCTGCCTTCGGCTGCCGCCATCTTGAACTGCGCCTGCTGGGCCAGGTGGCGGGCTCCCTGGACCTCCCGGATGATCTCGGAGGTGGCGGCGCGGGCGGCCGCCGCGTTGGCCAGCTGCGCGACCTCGACCGCCGAGCGTCCGCCCTCCAGCATCCTGCGGACGCGCCGCATGAGGGTCTCCATCGTCTTGAGCTGGTTGCGGGTCCGGACGATGGCGGCCTCCATCTCGGCCAGTGTCCGGACCGCGTCCTCGCGGAGCGCGCTCATCTGGGCGGTGGTGACGTTCCTCTGCTTCGTCGCCGGCTGGCTGCGCGGCATGGCGCTCCTTCGGTCCCAGGGCTCCGGTAGGGGGGGCTCATCGGGCTCGCCGCCATTCAATCGAATCGCGGCGGTCCTCGACGATCTGTGGCGATCGGCGCCCCCCGCCGCCGCCCTCGATGCGCCGGGCTACGAGGCCTTCTTCCTGGCCGTCCGTCTGGCCTCGGCCGGCTTGGCGGCCGCCTTGGCCGACGCGGCCTTGGATCGAGCGGTGGTCTCGGCCTTCCTGGGCTTGGCGGCGGCCCTCGCCGAGCTGCCGCCGGCCGCCTTGACGCTGGCCTCGAGCGCCGCCATCAGGTCGACCACCTTGGGGGCCGGGGCGGGCGCCTCGAGGACGATCTCGCGGCCCTCGTGCTTGGACGCCACCAGCTCCTCGACCCGCTCGCGGTGGGTGTCGCGGTAC
>JBOGFV010000195.1:0-2058 GCA_050743525.1 Acidimicrobiales bacterium | reverse complement strand
CCTCGAGGCCTTCCGGGACGCCCTGAGCGCCGAGCTGGCCACCGACCACGTCGACCTGGTGTTCAACAACGCCGGGATCGGCGGCGGCGGGTCCATGGTCGTGGACGACCGCAAGGACTGGGAGAAGACCTTCGGGGTCGACTGGGGCGGCGTCTACTTCGGCACCCGGGTGTTCCTGCCGATGCTGATCAAGGCCCAAGAGGGCCACCTGGTCAACACGAGCAGCATCAACGGAGTGTGGGCCAGCATCGGGCCCACCACCTCGCACACTGCCTACAGCGCGGCCAAGTTCGCGGTGCGGGGCTTCAGCGAGGCGCTCATCGCCGACCTCCGCGTCAACGCCCCGCACGTGCACGTGTCGGTCGTCATGCCCGGACACATCGGGACCTGGATCGTGATCAACTCGGCCAAGGCCCATGGCCAGTCGCCCGACGACATGGACGACGAGCAGCTCGACCGAGTGCGTAAGCGGCTGACCGCCCAAGGTTTGCCGGCCGACTCGATCTCCGACGAGGACCTCCGCAAGGGCGTCCAGATGATGGGGGAGGCGTTCCGCGACACCGCGCCCACCTCGGCGGCCGAGGCGGCGGCGATCATCCTCGAAGGGGTGCGCTCAGGCAAGTGGAGGATCCTGGTCGGCGAGGACGCAGAGCGCATCGACGAAATGGTGCGGGCCGATCCCGACCACGCGTACGACGTGGAGTTCTGGGAGTCGATGCGGGCCAAGGGACTCTTCGGGGGCTTCGGGTCTTGATCGCGCCCCCGGAGTCGCCGATCACCAACGGGACCAGTGCACGACGCCGGCCCCCGGGCTCGTCGGGCGCTCGAGCGAGGCGGAGCGCCGGTCCTCGTCGTCTGGTCGCCCGAGCACGACGGCCCCGAACAGGCGCCAGCCCACCGGGACCGCCAGCGCCTCGAGCAGCGCATCCTCGCGGCGGAAGTTCCCCAGGAACGCCGCGCCGAGCTCCGCCGCGGTGGCGCCGAGAAGGAGCAGCTGCACCGTGAAGGCAGCGTCGCCGAACCAGTACGGGACCGGCCAGGCGGCCTCGCCGCCCGCCCCGAGGCCCGAGGCCGCCTTGTCGGCCTCGCCGTACCGGGCCACGTACTCGGCGGGGGAGCACAGCGACAGCGCGACTACCGGGGCACGGGAGAGCCCGGGGAAGCGAGCCGAGTCCCGGCGCCAGTCCTCGGTGGTGGCCCGTTCCCAGTAGGTCGCGGTCTCGGGCCCCTCGAGCAGGACCCAAGCGACGCCCCGGGTGTTGCCGGCCGAGGGCGCGGTGAGCGAGTCTTCCAGGAGCTCTCGGACGAGCCCGGGGTCGAGGAGGTCGGGGCGGAAGCTCCGCACCATCCGCCGGCGCCGGATCGCTTCGCGGAGCTCCATGGCGGGTCCTTTCGCCCTGGTCCGGGCGGTCCGGCCGGGTCGGGAATCATGAGTGCGCTGGTAGGGTTTTACTTGGAGCAATGACCGTCCCGAGGTGGGAGTTGGGCCCATGCCTAGTCCGCGCGATCTCCTGAACGCCGCCAAGTCCTCGATCGTCGAGGTGGATCCGGAAGCGGCCGCGGCCAAGTTGAACCGCTCGGTCTTCTTGGACGTCCGGGAGCCCGACGAGTACGACCAGGGCGCGATCCCCGGCGCCGTGCACCTCCCCCGCGGGAACCTCGAGTTCCAGGTGGAGGGCAAGCTCCCCGACAAGAGCACCCCGATCGTCATCTACTGCGCCGGCGGGGTCCGCTCGGCATTCGCCGCCCAGACCATGCAACAGCTCGGCTACACCGAGGTCGAGTCGATGATCGGCGGGTTCAACCGCTGGAAGGACGAGGGCCGGCCGTGGTCGACCCCCGAGACCCTCACCCCCGACCAGCGCAACCGCTACCAGCGCCACCTCCTCCTCCCCGAGGTCGGCGAGGTCGGCCAGCAGAAGCTCCTCGACTCGAAGGTCCTCCTGCTCGGCGCGGGCGGGCTCGGATCTCCGGCGGCGCTGTACCTGGCCGCCGCAGGAGTCGGCACCATCGGGGTCATCGACATGGATGTGGTCGACGCGTCCAACCTGCAGCGCC
>JBOGFV010000194.1:0-3197 GCA_050743525.1 Acidimicrobiales bacterium | reverse complement strand
CATCTGAGCGACGCGGCCAGGCGCGCGCTCACCGGCGCCGACCCCGCCTTCCTTCGCACCGCCCGGCACCCGACGGCGTCGGAGTTCTCCGCCATCGAATAGTTCGACAACCACTACGACGAGGCCGACACCTTCGAGGAGGTCTACGCCCGGATCGTCGAGGACCTGGTGGCGGCGGCGGTCCGCCTCGCCCCCACTGGTCGGGTCGTCTACGCGGTGCCGGGCTCCCCGTTGGTCGCCGAGTCCACGGTCGAGCGGCTACGCCGGGACCACCGGGTCGAGGTCGAGATCGTGCCGGCCCTCTCCTTCCTCGACCTGGCCTGGGCCGCCCTCGGCATCGATCCGGTCGCCTCGGGCGTGCAGCTGGTCGACGGCGCTCGCATCGAGGAAGAGGCGGCCGGGGGCGACGGGCCGTTCCTGGTCGCCCAGTGCTGGTCGGCCGAGGTGCTGTCGCGGGTGAAGCTGGCCATTGGCCCGTCCGACGACGCCGTCGCACCCCGCGCCGTGGTGCTCTCGCACCTGGGCCTGCCCGAGGAGTCGGTCACCGAGGTGGCCTGGGCGGACCTCGATCGGGTCGTGGAGCCCGACCACCTCACCACCCTGTGGGTCGAACGGCTGTCGAGCCCGGTGGCCGCTGAGATGGCCAAGCTGTCCGAGCTGGTCCGCACGCTGCGCGAGAGGTGCCCGTGGGACCGGGAGCAGACCCATGCGTCGCTGACCCGGCACCTCATCGAGGAGACCTACGAGGTGCTCGACGCGATCGGCGAGGTCACCGCGTCGGCCGGGGCCCCGGGCTCGGTGGCGCTCGACGACGCGGCCGCCCACCTCCAAGAGGAGCTCGGCGATCTCTTGTTCCAGGTCGTGTTCCATTCGCGCCTCGCCGCCGAGCAGGGGTGGTTCACCCTGGGCGACGTCGCCCTCGGCGTCCACGACAAGCTGGTCGGCCGGCACCCCCATGTCTTCGGGGACGTGGCCGCGGCGACTCCCGACGCGGTCGTGGCCAACTGGGAGGTGATCAAGGCCGCCGAGAAGGGCCGCTCCAGCGTGACCGACGGGATCCCGACCGCGCTGCCGGCGCTCCTGTTGGCGGCCAAGCTGCAGCGCAAGGCCGGGGCAGTCGGACTGTCGGCACCCTCGCCGGAGGAGCAACGCCGTCACCTCGAGACGAGTGTCGCCGGCCTGACGCCGGCGGCCGCACCGGCGGCGTTTGGCGCGGCGCTCTACGCGCTGGTCGGGCTGGCCGATGCGCTCGGGGTGGACGCCGAGGACGCGCTTCGCTCCGTCGCGCTGCGCGAACGCGACCGCATCGTCGCAGCCGAGCGCGACGGGTCTTCCTTCCCCGATCTGGATGGTCCCACCAGCTAGCGTGGTGCGTCGGCGCCTCGCCAGGGGAGGGGCCAAGGAGCGTTCAGTGGGCACGATCGAGCACGTGGTCGGACGCGAGGTGCTCGACTCTCGCGGCAACCCCACCGTCGAGGTCGAAGTGGTGCTCGACTCCGGTGCCCGCGGCCGCGCCATCGCGCCGTCCGGGGCCTCGACCGGAACGCACGAGGCGGTCGAGCTACGCGACGGCGGCACCCGGTTCGGGGGCCAGGGCGTTCTCAACGCCGTGGGCCACGTCAACACCGAGATCGCGGCGCGCGTGCTCGGCGCCGACGCCCTCGACCAGCGGGGCGTCGACCTCGCCATGATCGACCTCGACGGAACCCACGACAAGGGCCGGCTCGGCGCCAACGCGATCCTGGCCGTGTCGCTGGCGGTGGCCAAAGCGGCCGCCGACCATCTCGAGGTGCCGCTCTACCGGGCCATCGGCGGCACCGGCGCCCACGTGCTGCCCGTCCCGATGTTCAACGTGCTGAATGGCGGAGCCCACGCCAACAACTCGATCGACTTCCAGGAGTTCATGATCATGCCGGTCGGCGCGGCCTCCTACTCGGAGGCTCTGCGCTGGTCCACCGAGACCTACCACGCGCTGAAGGGCATTCTCGCCGAGAAGGGCATGTCGACCGCGGTCGGCGACGAAGGCGGCTTCGCGCCCGATCTCTCTTCTAACGAGGACGCGATCCGCCTCCTCCTCCAGGCGGTCGAGCAGGCCGGGCGCAGGCCCGGTGAGGAGATCGCCATCGCCCTCGACCCCGCCACCACCGAGCTGTGGCGGGACGGCCGCTACGAGCTGCCCGGGGAGGGCCGCTCGCTCGGCTCCGACGAGCTGGCCGCCTACTGGGTCGAGCTGGTCGAGCGCTACCCGATCGTCTCGATCGAGGACGGGATGGCCGAGGAGGACTGGGACGGCTGGAAGGCCCTCACCGACGCGGCGGGCGACCGGGTCCAGCTGGTCGGCGACGACGTGTTCGTCACCAACCCCGAGCGCATCGAACGCGGGATCGAGCTCGGCGTGGCCAACGCGGTCCTCATCAAGCTCAACCAGATCGGCACGCTCACCGAGACCGTCGACGCGGTGAGCCTGGCCAAGCGGCACGCGTACGGGTCGGTGATCTCGCACCGCTCCGGGGAGACCGAGGACACCACGGTGGCCGACCTGGTGGTGGCGCTCGGCACCGGCCAGCTGAAGGCCGGCGCGCCGGCCCGCACCGACCGGGTGGCCAAGTACAACCAGCTGCTGAGGATCGAAGAGGACCTCGCCGAATCGGCTCGGTACCTGGGCGCCGCCGCGCTGGCCGGCGGCCGCCGGAGCCCCGGGGCCCATGGCTAGGGCCAAGGCGTCCCGGTCGCGCCGGGCGACGTCGTCACCGGCCGCCATGACCAGGGCGGAGCGGCGGGCTGCGATCGGGCACCGGCGGGGCACCGCTGCGGTGGTCGCCGCCGCCATCGCCAGCGCGATCGTGCTGGTGGCGTGGTTCCCGGCCGGCGCCCTCATCGCCCAGCGCCACACGCTCTCGGCCACGTCCTCGACGCTCACCCAGCTCCGCGCCGAGGACCGGGCCCTGCGGGCCGAGTCCAAGAACCTGTCCAAGCCGAGCGAGATCTCCCGGATCGCCCGTCAGCAGTTCCAGCTGATCGTTCCGGGCGACCAGGCGTTCCAGATCCTCCCGCCGCCCGGCAGCGCCGGCGGTGACACCGACCCGTACTCGGGCGACCCCGGCAACGCCGCGCCGGTCTCTCCGTCGGTGACCCCGGAGGTCCCGCCGGGCTCGGTGCACCAGAACACGACGAGCGCGAAGGCAAAGTCTCGGCAC
>JBOGFV010000193.1:0-4340 GCA_050743525.1 Acidimicrobiales bacterium | reverse complement strand
TCCCTGCACTCGGCGTCCGGATGCGCGTCGACGACGAGGGCGAGGTCCAAGCACAGTCCAATCACATCCTCGCCGGCTACTGGGAGCAACCTGAGGCCACAGCCGACGCGCTTGAGGGCGGCTGGTTCCACACCGGCGACGGCGGGTACGAGGACGGGCCCTACACCGTCATCACCGACCGTAAGAAGGACGTCATCATCACCGGCGGCGAGAACGTCTCGTCGATCGAGGTGGAGGACGTCCTCTACCAGCACCCGGCGGTCGCCGAGGTGGCCGTCATCGGGGTCCCCGACGAGAAGTGGGGCGAGACCGTCCTGGCGCTGGTCGTCCTCAACGAGCGGACCACCGCCACCGAGACCGACCTCATCGAGCACTGCCGTTCCCACATGGCCCACTTCAAAGCGCCCCGGGCCGTCGAGATCCGCCAGGTGCTGGCCCGCACCGCCACCGGAAAGCTCCAGAAGTACAAGCTGCGCCAGCCCTACTGGGAGGGCCGGGAGCGCCAGGTCAACTGACGGGGCCGGGCGCTCAGCCCGCGCCCACCCTCCCGTAGTCGTCTTCGAGCCGCTCGATGTCGTCCTCCTCGAAGCTGGTGCCGTGCTGCACCTCGATGAAGACGAGCGGCGTCGACCCGGTGTTCTCGATGCGGTGGGCGGTCCCGGTCCCGACGTCGATCGCGGCGCCTACGCCGACCGGATGCGTCGTGCCATCGAGGGTGACCGTTCCCTCTCCGGCGACGACGAACCAGTGCTCGGCGCGATGGCGGTGGCGTTGATAGCTGAGCCGCTTGCCGTGGTCGACGGTCATGCGTTTCACCTTGTGGTCGACGGCGTCGGACAGCACCTCGAACCCGCCCCACGGTCGCCGTTCGCTTGACACTCGGCCCATTCTGTCAGGGGCCAACCTCTCTGGGCCGAGAGGGCCCCCCACCGGTAGGCTCCGTCGCGTGGACGTCACGTTCTACGGGGCGCGCGGATCCTGTCCCTGTGCGGGCGAGAAGTACGGCCGGTACGGCGGGAACACCGCGAGCGTGCTCGTTCGAACCTCGACCGGCGAACTGATCGTCCTCGACCTCGGGACCGGGCTGCGCGCGCTGGGCGTGGCCGTCTCCTCCGACCACCCCAACGGCGGCCCGCCGGTCCGGGCCACCGGCCTGCTCACCCACCTGCACTTCGACCACATCCTGGGGCTGCCCTTCTTCGGCCCCCTCCGCCACACCGATTCGGTCTTCGAGGTCTACGGCCCCAAGCAGCCCGAGGGCGGGCTCGCCGACGCCCTCGGGGAAATCGTCCGACCGCCGTTCTTCCCCATTCCGCTCCAGACCCTCCTCGCCGACCTGCGCTTCCACGAGCTCGATGACGGCGACCACTTCGCGATCGGCGACGCCAAGGTCCGGGCCCGCTTCGTCCGTCACCCGGGGGCGACCCTCGGCTACCGGATCGAGGCCGACGGGGTGGCCGTCGCGTACGTGCCCGACCACCAGCAGCCGACCCCCGGCAGCCCGATCGACCACGGCGTGCTCGAGCTGTGTGAAGGCGCCCAGGTGCTGGTCCACGACGCGCAGTACACGGACTTCGAGCTCAGCCACAAGCCGACCTGGGGCCACTCGACGGTCGACTTCGCCGTCGACCTGGCCGTGCAGGCCGGGGTCGGGCACCTGGTGCTGTTCCACCACGACCCCGCCCACGACGACGATGCGCTCGACCAGATGCTCGAACGGGCCATGGAGCTCGCCGGGCCCCGCGGGCTGTCGGTGTCGTCGGCCGAAGAAGGCGCGACCCTGGACGTCGTTCGCAGGTAGCGGCCGGCCGGGACCCGGCCACTACCCTCGGGCCCGTGCCGAAGATCCTGCGGTCACCCGAGATCGAGGGCGTCGTGATCGTCGAGCCCGACGTGCACGCCGACCCGCGCGGCACCTTCGTCGAGCCATGGCGCAAGGAGTGGTTCCCGGGGGCGCCCGAGATGGTCCAGGCCAACCGTTCCGACAAGTTGGCGGGCTCGCTCGTCGGCCTGCACTACCACCTCCACCAGGCCGACTACTGGTTCGCGCTGAGCGGACGGGCCCGCATGGTCATGCACGATCTGCGGGCGTCCAGCCCGACCGGCGGCACCACCCTGACCGTCGAGCTGTCCGGCGACGCCCACCGGGGCGTCTACGTCCCGCCGGGGGTCGGGCACGGGTTCGCGGCACTCACCGACTTCATGCTCTGGTACATGGTCGACGCCTACTACAACCCCGCCGACGAGCTTGGCGTGGCCTGGGACGATCCCGAGCTGGGCCTTGACTGGGGCATCCTGGACCCGGTGCTGTCCGACCGGGACCGCCAAAACCCGCGCCTGATCGAGATCGCCGGAGCCCTCCGGCCTGCCTGACCAGGCCGGACACGCGGGTCCGGAGGACTCCCGGGTTGGTCCTTCAAAGTGCGGGGCCGTCCAATTCCTGTTGAATTGAGGGAATGGAATTCGTCGCTGTCCTGATCGGCGCGGCCGTGCTCATCGGCCTGGCCGTGTGGGCCCTCCGTCGTCGGGGGTCCGACGAGATGCACTCGGTGGCCGGGTACCAGCACCGTCTCGAGCGGCTCGAGGAGGTGCGGCGGCGCCAGATCGGCTCGGTCAGGGTGGTCGGCGGGACCCGGCCGACCGGCGACGCCGCCGAGCCGGTGATCGGCGAGAACGGTCGGATCGAGATCTCCTCCGCCCCGGCCAACCGTCGGCCCAACGACGACGTGGACACCGGCCGGTTTGTGACGGCGTCCCCGGCCGAGCACCTCGGGTCCGGTCCGACCTACCGGCGCGGGCGTGACGTCTCGATCGCCCGGATGCAGAACCGCCCGCGGCGCCTCGGCGCGCCGATCGCCGCCGCCGTCGCGGTGATCGTGCTGGTCACTGGGCTGGCCATCGCCGGAGCGCACTCACGTTCGCCGCACAAGACGGCGCCCCCGACGACGGTCCACCACCAGCGCCACTCCGGCACCACCTCCACGACGACGACGGCGCCCCCGCCCACCTTCACGGCAGCATCAACGAGCGGCAACGACGCCACCTACTCGCTGCCGTTCGCCTCCTACACCGTCACCTTCAAGGCGACCACGGGGGCCTGCTACGTGCAGATCACCAACTCGGCCGGCCTGGTCCCGTACGCGCAGTCGCTCGCCGCCGGGGCCACCGAGCAGATGGCGCTGACCGGTACGAGCAAGGTCACCCTCGGCGCGCCGTCGCACATCACCATCACGGTGGACCGGACACCGGTCACGCTGCCCACACCGCTGCCGGGGACCCTGAACATCACCTTCGAGTCCTCGGTGCCGCCCCCGTCGACCACCACGCCGACGACCGGCTGAGGCCCCGTCATGCGGCCACGCCCGAGGGCGACCACGAACGTCTCGGGAATGGCCTGACCCACCTCGGTCGAACGGGCACCGTTTCCCACCTCCAGGGCCGGGCCAGCCAACCCGAGCTCGTTCGGGTCCCTCCTACCCGGCGCCGGGGCCGGCGCCGATCCGGCCGCTGGACCACCAGGTCGGGCTGGCGTGGCCCTCGGGTCCCGAAGCCCGAAAATGTGACCCCCATGGGCCCGCCGAGGTCCCTTCGGGCGGGCCCCGTCGGCCGCGTCGGCCCTGCTCGGCGGGACGTTCTGTTCGGGAGCCCAAGTTGTTACTATCGAGATAGGTGAAATGCCCGGGTCGGGACGAACGTCCCGCCCCTGACCCCGGAGGAGCGGAAAGCCCGATGGCACAGACTGATCTCGATCTCGGCCGCTACCAGCTGGGCTGGAGCGACGAGGAGGACTACGTCTTCAAGCCCAAGAAGGGCCTGAACGAAGAGATCGTCCGCGAGATGTCAGCCATCAAGAAGGAGCCCGACTGGATGCGGGACTTCCGGCTGAAGGCCTTCGGTCGCTTCAATCGCAAGGAAATGTTCCCGCTGTTCCGGGGCATGGGCGACCGCATCGCGCACGACCTCAAGGATCTGGACTTCTCCAACATCTACTACTACGTGAAGCCGACCGAGGGCCAGGTCAAGGATTGGAACGACCTCCCCGACGCGATCAAGAACACCTACGAGAAGCTCGGGATCCCAGAGGCGGAGCGCAAATACCTCGCCGGGGTGACGGCCCAATATGAAAGCGAAGTCGTCTTCCACCGCAACCGGGCCGACCTCGAGGCCCAGGGTGTCCTCTTCTGCGACATGGACACGGCGGTGCGCGAGCATCCCGACATCGTCCGCAAGTACTTCGGCACCATCATCCCACCCAACGACAACAAGTTCGCCGCCCTCAACTCGGCGGTGTGGTCGGGCGGGTCCTTCATCTACGTGCCGCCGGGCGTCAAGGTCGACCT
>JBOGFV010000192.1:0-2828 GCA_050743525.1 Acidimicrobiales bacterium | reverse complement strand
CGGTGATCCTGTACCTGAGCTACGCCAAGGGCGACAAGAAGGACGAGCCCCGGGTCTCGATCCGGGCCCGGGTCTGCGCCGACGCGATCGAGTCGGCGGGGGCCGACCGGGTCGTCACCCTCGACCTCCACGCCCCCCAGGTGCAGGGGTTCTTCAAGGTCCCGGTCGACGACCTCTACGCGATGCCGGCGCTGTGCGACGCCATCGAGGCGAAGGCGCTCCCCGACCTCGTGGTCGTCGCCCCCGATGCGGGGTTTGCCAAGAAGGCCCGCCAATGGTCGGAGCGGCTGCGGGCGCCGCTCGCGATCGCCGACAAGCGCCGGGTCGACCACTCCGAGCAAGCCGAGGTCGTCGAGCTCATGGGCCCGGTCGAGGGTCAGACCGCCCTCATCGTCGACGACTTCTCGATCTCGGCCGGGACGCTGGTCGACGCGGCCCGGATCCTCACCGAGCGGGGCGCCACCGCCGTCTACGCCGCGATCAGCCACGGCCTCCTGGTCGGGCCGGCCATTGAACGGCTGGAGGCCAGCCCGATCGAGCGACTCTTCATGACCGACAGCGTGGAGACCCAGCCGGCCGGCTTCTCGCCGAAGATCGAGGTGGTGTCGGTGGCCGGACTGTTCGGCGAGGCGATCCGCCGGATCGCCCGACGCGAGAGCATCTCGGTCCTGTTCGAGTAGCCCGCTATCGGGACGCCAACGTGGAGAGCAGCGCCCAGGAGGCGTCGAGTTCCTGCGGGTCCCCGATGACCGCGGCGGTGAAGTCGGTCGCCCCGGCCTCGGCCAGCCGGTCGACCGCGGCGCTCACCTCCGCGGCGGTGCCGACGAAGGCGAGGTCCGACGCGGTCTTGGCCCCTTCGAGGTCGAGCATCGCCCGGTAGGAGGGCAGGTTCGGGTAGATCGCCAGCTGGCCGTCGATCCGCTCCTTGGCCGTGGCCGGGTCGGAGGTGACGCAGACCGGCAGGCCAACGACGATCCGAGGAGCGGGCCGGCCGGCCGCCGACGCCGCCTCGGTGATCTTGGGGGCGATGTGGGTGGCGATCGTCCGGGTCCCGGTCATCCAGGTGACGGTCCCGTCGGTCAGCTGGCCCGCCATTCTCAGCATCACCGGTCCGAGGGCCGCCACGTAGACCGGCGTCGGCTGGGTCAGATGCGAGAGCGGCCCCCCGCTGATCGCGGTGACCATCTCGCCGTGGTAGTTCACGGCCTCTCCCTTGAGCATCGGCACCAGGGCGCTCAGGTACTCGCGCATGTAGGCAGCCGGCTTGTCGTACGAGTAGCCCCACATGCTCTCCACGACCACCTGGTGGGACAGCCCGATCCCAAGGGCGAGGCGGCCGTCCACGGCGGCCTGCACGGTCGCGGCCTGTTGGGCCAGCATCGCCGGGTGCCGCGGGTGCACCGGCACCACCGCGGTGCCGAGCTCGATGTGGGGCACCCGCGACCCGACCAGGGCCAGCAGCGTCAGGGTGTCGTGGGCGAAGATCTGGTTCGCCCACCCGCTGGCCAGCCCCAGGTCGGCGAACCGCTGCACCTCGGCGGTGACGTCATCGATCGACTGGTCGGTGTTGATCAGGCCACCGATGCGCACGCGGCTCCTCCCCTGCTTCCGCCCGCCGGCCCCGGCCCGGCGCAGCGCTGCGCATCAGGGTCGCCGGTGGACGTGCCGGTAACCTCTCTTCGATGACCGAGGCGGCGAATGGTAGTGGACCGGCCGAAGGGCGCCGGCGGCCGCTCGGCATCGTGGGCGCTGGACAGCTCGCCCGCATGACCATCGAGGCGGCCTCGGCGCTCGGCATCCAGGTGGTCCTCCTCGCCGAAGACCCGATCGGTGCCGCGAACGAGATCTGCTCCCACGTCCTGCTCGGGGCCCCGACCGACGCCGGCCAGCTGTGGGCGCTGGCGGCTCGCTGCGACGTCATGACCTTCGACCACGAGCACGTCGACCTCGAGATGCTGACCACCTTCGAGGAGGCGGGAGTGGCGGTTCGGCCGGGCGTGCAGGCGATGCGGCTCGGCGTCGACAAGACGCACATGCGGGCCACGCTCGGCGCGACCGGCATTCCGATGGTCCCCCATGCGCTGATCGACCCGAAGTCCGGGGCCCCGCTCGTGGACCAGGTCGATGCGTTCGCCAAGGCCCACGGCTGGCCCCTCGTGTTGAAGGCGGCGCGCGACGGCTACGACGGCAAGGGGGTGTGGCCGGTGGCCAACCTCGCCGAGGCCACCGAGGTCTGCATCCAGGCCGCCGCGTCGGGCGTGGCCCTGCTCGCCGAGGAGCACGTGGCCATCGACTACGAGCTGTCGGCCCTGGTGGTCCGGGGCTCGGGCGAGACCCTGGCCTGGCCGGTCGTCGAGACGACCCAGGTCGACGGGGTGTGCCGGGAGACCGTGCTCCCGGGCCGGGTGACGAGGGAGATCGCCGCTGCCGCCCAGGCGCTGGCCGTGCAGATCGCCGACCGCTGCGATCTGGTCGGGGTGATGGCGGTCGAGCTGTTCGCGTCGGGCGGTCACTTGATGGTCAACGAGGTCGCCCTGCGGCCCCACAACAGCGGCCACTGGACCATCGAGGGTGCCGTCACCTCGCAGTTCGAGAACCACGTGCGCGCGGTCCTCGACCTCCCGCTCGGCTCGACCGATGCGGTGGCTCCGCATGTCGCGACGGTGAACGTGTTCGGACCGGCCGACGGGTCGGACCCCTCGGCGAAGCTCCCGGCCGCGTTGGGCGTGTCGGGCGCCCACGTCCACCTCTACGGGAAGGAGGCCCGGCCGGGTCGCAAGCTCGGCCACGTCACCGTGTGCGGAGACGATGCGGCCGACGTGAAGGAC
>JBOGFV010000191.1:0-8656 GCA_050743525.1 Acidimicrobiales bacterium | reverse complement strand
GAGGGCAACGCCTCGATGTACCTGGGCTCTCCCCGGATGGCCGAAGAGGTCATCGGCGAGCACGTCACCCTGGAGGAGATGGGCGGCGCCCGAATGCACGCCACCGTCTCGGGTTGCGGTGACAACCTCGCCGCCGACGACGCCGACGCCATCGAGCAGGCCAAGGCCCTCTTCTCCTACCTGCCCTCCTCCTGGCGGGAGGTCTCGCCGGCCAGCGCGCCGGAACGGCCGGTGCGCGAGCTGACCCGGGCCGAGCTCCCCGACGACGACGCCGTCGGCTACGACATGCACGCCGTCATCGAGTGCGTGGTCGACCCGGACAGCCTGTTCGAGATCAAGCCGCTCTTCGCCACCGAGCTGATCACCGGGTTCGCCCGCCTCGATGGCCACGTGGTCGGGGTGGTGGCCAACAACCCGGCCCAGAAGGGCGGGGTCCTGTTCGTCGACTCGGCCGACAAGGCGGCCCGGTTCGTCTGGATGTGCGACGCCTACAACGTCCCGTTGTTGTTCCTGGCCGACGTTCCCGGGTTCATGATCGGGACCCAGGTCGAGCGGCAAGGGATCATCCGACACGGGGCGAAGATGGTGGCGGCCGTCACCGAGGCGAGCGTGCCGAAGATCTGCGTGGTGGTCCGAAAGGCCTACGGGGCCGGCCTCTACGCGATGTGCGGACCCGCCTTCGACCCCATCGCCACCCTGGCCCTGCCGACGGCCAAGATCGCGGTCATGGGGCCCGAGGCGGCCGTCAACGCCGTCTACGCCAACCGGATCGCATCGATCGAGTCCGAGGCCGAGCGTGAGGACTTCGTGGCGGCCCGGCGGGCCGAGTACGAGGACGACGTCGACCTCTACCGGTTGGCCGGGGACCTGGTGCTCGACGCGGTGGTGCCGTTCGAGTCGCTGCGTGGCGAGCTGGTCCACCGGTTCTCTTCGGCGGATCCGGTCGACCGTGGCGCGACCCAGAAGCGCCACGGCGTGCTGCCGGTCTGACCTAACCCGCCTCCCTCGTCCATGGCGCCGGGCGCCGTTCCCGGAACGCGGCGATGCCACCGGTCGCCTCGTCGGAGGCGAACAGCTCTGCCGAGAGCGACGTCGCCCACCCGTACGCCTCGTCCCGGTCCATTCCGGGCACCGTCCCGACGATTCGCTTGATCGCCGCCAACGCGTGGGGCCCGCCCATGCGGACCAGGTCGAGCACCGCGTCGACCGCGTCGTCCAGCTCTGCGGGCTCCACGGCCCGGGTGATCAGCCCGACCTGTGCCGCTCGCACGGCGTCGAAGCGCTCGCCGGTCAGGAAAAGCTCGGTCGCGTCGGCCTTGCGCATCTTGGGCAAACACACGACCGAGATGACTGCCGGCGCGACGCCCAGGCGAACCTCGCTGAACCCGAACTTCGAGTCGTTCGTCGCAATCGAGACGTCACAGGCCGCCACCAGCCCAACCCCGCCTCCGAGGCTTTGCCCCGCGATCTTCGCCACCACCGGCTTCGGCGCGTCCTGGATGAGCCTGAGGATGGCGGCGATGTCGTGGCGGGCTTTGGTGACACCGGCCACCGACAGGTCGGCCCCGGCGCAGAACGTCGTGCCGGTGTGGGTGAGCACCACCGCCCGGACGGTGTCGTCCGCTCCTGTGTTGGTCAGGTGATCGCCGAGCGAGTCGAGCATCTCGGTCGACAACGCGTTCCGCTTCTCTTCATGGTCGAGCGTGATCGTGGCGACGCCGCGGGCGATCTCGCAGGTGCTGGGAAGCGTCAAACGAACCTCCTATCCGAGCTGGCCACGAGCGTACGCGCGAGGGCTCCTCGACAGACCGGGCCGACGGCGCGACGATCGGCGCCGGTGCCCGACAAGCCTGCCCACCCCTCCGACCTGGGGTCGAGCCCCCTGCCCGTCGACACGGTCGGGCTGCTCGAGGGACTCACCTCGACCCGGGCCATCCGTGGCTACCGCGACGAGCCGGTCCCCCCCGAGGCCCTCCGGGCCATCCTCTTCGCCGCCACCCGGGCCCCGAGCGGTTCCAACCGCCAGCCGTTCCGGATGCTCGTGCTGACCGACGGCCCCAATGCCGCCGAGGCCAAGCGCCTGATCGCCGCATCGGCTCGTCGGATCTGGGGGGGCAAACGCCAAGCCGACCGCTACGACTCGGGCACCGGCGCCACGGCGGACTCGCCCAAGGCCCGCACCGCCAGGGCGATGGACGAGTACGTCGAGCGCTTCGAGCGGGTCCCGGTCCTGATCCTGCCCTGCCTGGTCCGCTACCGTGCCGCCACCCCGTTCGAGGGCGGGTCGGTCTACCCGGCCTGCCAGAACCTGCTCCTGGCGGCCCGGGCCCTCGGCTACGGCGGGGTGATCACCGGCTTCCACTTCGGCGCCGAGGCGGCGCTGCGCGACCTGCTCGGGGTGCCCGAAAACGTCTTCATGGCCGCCACCATCACGCTGGGCAAGCCCCGCGGCCGGCACGGGCCGGTGCGGCGGCGGCCGATGTCCGAGCTCGTCTTCGGCGACACTTGGGGGGCGAGCCCGCCCTGGGCGATCGACCCGCCCGGGACCCGCCACACTTCGGCAGGCCCCCCGACGCCGAGCCGGTGACGACCGGGCCCGCGACGCGGCGGCCCGCCGACCGGCTGACCATCGCGTTCCTCGCCGGCGCGGTGCTCGGGGGCGTGGCCCTGGCGATCGCGTCCTTCCACCCCTCTTCGGATCCGGCGGTTCCGGGCTCGCCGAGCCTGGTGGCCCAGACGGGCTGACGTTCCTCGCCGTCTCCGGGGCGCCCCTCCTCGCTTCGCTGATCGTCGCTGCGATGCTCTCTTGGCACCTTCACTCCGGCCACCGTGCTCCGATCGTGATCGCGTGGGCGCTCACCATTGCGATCGGCGTCGTCTCGGTGTTGGGCATCCTCACCGTCGGCCGGCTGTTGACCGTGCCCGTCGTGTTCCTGCTCGGCGCGACGGGCCGCACCCTGGCGCCCCCTCGCGTCCGGGGCTGGCCACCAGGGACGGCCAGGGCGGCCGGCGCCGAGTGGCCACAATCGGATCGGCCCGGGGCCGACGAACGCACCCCATCTCGGCCCGACGCGTCTCCTCAGGGCCAGCGCGAGCGGACCGGTTCGAGGAGGTCGTCGACGACCTTTGAGGTCTCGTCGAATGCCATCGTCGGCCTGGCGGCCGCGTCGTAGGCGGCCCAGCCAGGGTCGAGGTCGGTGACGAACGAGACCCAGGCCCGGTGCATGGTGTCGGCCAGCTCCTGGGGTGGGGCGTCGCCGGCCACCACCTTGACGTGGTCGTCGTCGAGCACGTCGAAGACGAAGGGCAGGTCGAGGCAGTGCACCGATCCGAGCCCGCCGAGCGCCGGGGTCCGCCACTGGAATTCGTAGTGGAAGGTCGGTGCCGGCCCCCCGATCCGGGCCTCCGCGACCCGGACCGCCGGGCGTCGGAAGGTCCGGTCGGTGAGCGCCTGGCCCACCGCTTCGGCCGGGCTGGCCGCGTCGGCCCGATACGAGGCGGCGCCCTCGTCGTCGAGGCCGAAGCGGGCCAGGGCCCGGGCGGCGGCCTCGTCGTCCTTCGGTCCGGACCGGGCCATCGCGGTCATCTCCTCGCGGGTGGTGCCGATGAGGAGTGGGACGCCCCCGCCAGCCCCGGCGGCGATGGCCTTCATGGGCGGCACCGGCACCAGGTCCCCGTCGAGCGCCGGGAAGAAGGAGAGGCCCCGGCCGACTCGCTCGGCCGCCGGCGTGTCGGGGGCGGTGGTCGCTGCGATCTGGGCCTCGACGAGGGCGGCCGGACCGATCCCCTCGAAGGCCTCCAAGGTCGCCGCGATCCCGAGGTGCTCGGCCACCCGGTCCCGCAGGGTCCCCGACTGCTCCGGTGAGGGCACCGGGAAGACCGAGCCGCTCATCGGGACAGCGGCTCGCAGCAGCCCCTCGGCGCGCGGCAGCGTCGTGAGCAGCATGGTGGCCGCGCCGCCGGCGCTCTGGCCGCCGACCGTGACCTTGGCCGGGTCGCCACCGAATTCGGCCACGTTGCGCTGCACCCACTCGAGCGCCGCGATCCAGTCGCGGACCGCCCGGTTGGTGGGGGCGCCCGGGATGTCGAGGAACCCCTCGGCGCCGAGCCGGTAGCCGACGCTCACCACGACCACCCCGTCGCGGGCGAACCGGTCTCCGTCGTACCAGGTGCTCGACGGCGTCCCGTTGGTGAACCCGCCACCGTGGATCCACACGAGCACCGGCAGCCCGGCCAAGCCCAGGTCGGGGGTGAAGACGTTCAGGGAGAGGCATTCGGGCGCGTCGCCGCCGTCGATGATCGGTTCGGGGATGAGGGTGAACCCGGTGTCCGGCTGCGGCGCGGTCGGGGCAGGGGCCGTCGCCGGCCGAACCCCCTCCCACTTCTCGGTGACGGCCGGCTCGCGGAACCGCAGCGGCCCGAAGGGGGCCTTGGCGTAGGGGATGCCGAGGAAAGCGAACCCGTGGTCGGTGGCGAGGCCGCCGACCTGGCCTCGGTCCGTGGTCGCGACTGGATCGGGCATGAGAGGCCTTCCGCTTCGCTGGGTGGGCTGCCACTGTCCCACGCGCCGGCGGGCTCAGCCCGGCGTGGGGGCCGAGGCAGTCACCTCGTCCTCGACCCGGGAACGGGCCGCTGCCACCACCCCGCCGCAGACCAGCACCGCCCCGACCAGCTGGAGCGCGGTCGGCCGTTGCGAGAGGACGATCGCCGCCAGCACCAGCGAGGCCGCCGGTTGGAAGAGCAGCAGGAGCGAGGAGAGCGCTGCCGGCAGGCGGGGCAGCGACGAGGTGATGAGCAGCCACCCGAGGGTCTGGCTGGTCAGCGCCAGGAGGATCAGCCACTCGAGCGAGTGCGCCGACAACGAGAAACGCATCTGGCCGATGGCGAACCCGAACAGGAGCGAGGTGATCGCTGCTCCGAGCGTCGCATCCGCCAAAGGGCCGGCCACGTGGCTGGAACGCTGGGTGCTGCGCCGGAACACCAGGATGAACGCGGAGTAGGACACCGAGGCGCTCAGCCCGTAGAGGACGCCGGCCAACGGATGGAAGGCCGGCCCGGTGTGGCTGGCCACCCCGGCCAGGAGCGCCACCCCGAACAGGACCACCGGCAGGGCCAGGAGGAACTGGAACCGGGGACGCTCCCGCATGAGTGTCCACGCGACGAAGGTCACGAACAGGACCTGGAGATTGGCCAGCACCGTCGCGATGCCGGCCCCGACGTCGTAGATGGCATGGGTCCACAGCACCAGGTCGACCCCGAGGCACATGCCGGCGCCCACCGACACGAGGCGGGTCCGCCAGGGCCGCCTTCCGCGTCGGTGCTGCTCGACCACCGCAAGCGCGGCCAGCACCGGCAGCGCGAGGACGCAGCGATAGAAGGACGTCGTCGCTGGGCTGGTGTCGGCCAGTCGGGACACGATCGCCGACGAGGAGATGCAGGCCGCCCCGAGCAGCGTCGGCAGGACCGGGTTGATCGGGCGGCGCAGCAACCCGCGCCGCTGGGTCGCCTCGGTGCCGGGAACGAGCTCGGCAGCCACGGAAGCGACGCTAGGGCAACGCCGCGTCCACGCCCGCCGCCAATGGTTGCGTCAGCGCCCCGACGCCCGCAGCAGGCCCAGAACGATCGAGTCGTAGAGCGCCTGCCAGCTCGCCTCGATGATGTTCTCGGACACCCCGATGGTGGTCCAGGTCGTCTCGCCGTCACTCGTGTCGACGAGGACGCGGGTCACCGCGCCGGTGCCGAGGCCGGTGTCGAGCACCCGCACGCGGTAGTCGGTGAGGTGGATCCCGGCCAGGGCCGGGAAGTGTGACCCGATCGCCTCTCGTAGCGCGGCGTCGAGCGCGTTGACCGGCCCGTTCCCCTCGGCGATGGCGACCATCCGGCTCTCGCCCACGTGGACCTTGACCGTCGCCTCGGTGGTCACCGCCGAGCTCTCCGGGCGGGCCGGGGCCGGGGACCCGGCGTGGTCGGTGATGACCCGGAACGACTCGACCTCGAAGAAGTCGGGCTCCCAGCCGCCGGCCCGGCGCAGCAGGAGTTCGAGCGAGCCGTCGGCCACCTCGAAGTGATAGCCCTCGTGCTCGAGCTGCTTCAGCTCGTCGAGGACCCGCCCGAGCACCTCCCCGTCGATGTCGAGCCCGAGCTCGGTGGCCTTCATGGCCAGGGTGGAGCGGCCGGCCATCTCGGAGACCACCACCCGCATCCCGTTGCCGACCAGATCGGGCGACACGTGCTCGTAGAGGTCCCGACGCCGGGCCACCGCGCTCGCATGCAGGCCGCCCTTGTGGGCGAACCCCGATGCCCCGACATAGGGCTGCTGGGGGCTGAGCGTGATGTTGACCAGCTCGGCGATGTGGTGGGACACCGCGGTGAGCCGCTCGAGACGCTCCGGCGGGATGGTCCGCACGTTGAGCTTGAGGGAGAGGTCCGGGATGGCGGCGGCCAGATCGGCGTTGCCGGCCCGCTCGCCGTAGCCGTTGACGCAGCCCTGCACGTGGGTGGCCCCGGCCCCGACCGCAGCCAGGGTGTTGGCCACCGCGCAGCCGGTGTCGTTGTGGCAGTGGATCCCGATCTGGGCCTCCATCCGCTCGCCGACGTCGAGGACGATGGCCGCGACGTCGTGGGGCAGGGTCCCGCCGTTGGTGTCACACAGGACCAGGGCCTCGGCTCCGGCCTCCTCGGCGGCCCGGAGCACCTGGACCGCGAACTCGGGGTTGTGCAGGTATCCATCGAAGAAGTGCTCGGCGTCCAGGAACACCCGCTTGTCCCGGCGCCGAAGGAAGGCGACCGAGTCGGCCACCATCGCGACGGCCTCGTCGAGGTCGGTCCGGAGGGCGTCGGTCACGTGGCGGTCCCAGGACTTGGCCACGATGCACACCGTCGAGGTGTCGGCGTCGACCAGCTTGCGCAGGGTCTCATCGGCGTCGGCCTGGGCCCCGGCCCGCCGGGTCGAACCGAAGGCGACCAGCGTGGAGGTGTGCAGCCGCAGCTCGCTCGGGGCCCGGCGGAAGAACTCGTCATCCTTCGGGTTGGCCCCGGGCCAGCCGCCTTCGATGTAGGCGACGCCCAGGTGGTCGAGCTGCTCGGCGACCCGGAGCTTGTCGTCGACCGTGAGCGAGAGGCCCTCCTGCTGGCTCCCGTCCCGGAGCGTCGTGTCGAACACGTCGACCGCGTCGGGCCAGCTCGGCATAGCGAAGTCGTGGGCCCCCGCCCGGTGCGCGTGGCCGGGCCGGCCGTGGTCACTCGACATAGTCGAGCCAGTCCTTGTAACGGTCGACCTCACCCCGCACGGCGGCGAAGTAGGAGCTCTGGATCTCCTTGGTGATCGGGCCGGGCTTCCCCGCGCCGACCTGGCGGTCGTCGACCGAGCAGATCGGCACCACCTCGGCGGCCGTCCCGGTGAGGAACGCCTCCTCGGCGGTGTACAGGTCGGTCCGGATGAGCGAATCGTGGGTGACCCGATAGCCGAGGTCGGCCGCGATCGTCTCGACCGAGCGCTGGGTGATCCCGTCCAGCGCGCCGGCGTCCGAGGACGGCGGGGTGATCACCGTCTGGTCCCGGATGACGAAGAGGTTCTCGCCGGTGCATTCGCTCACGTGGCCGTCGGGGGCGAGCAGGATCGCCTCGTCGTAGCCGGCCTTGAGCGCCTCGACCTTGGCCAACGAGGAGTTGAGGTACATGCCCGTGCTCTTGGCCGCGGTGGGGACGGCGTTGGGGTCGTGGCGCTGCCACGAGCTGATCTTCACCCGCACCCCGTTGGCCACTCCCTCGTCGCCCAGGTAGCTGGCCCACGGCCACGCTGCCACCGCGACGTTGACCGGGCACGGCAGCGGGTTGAGGCCCATCTCGCCGTAGCCGAGGTAGACGATCGGCCGCAGATAGCACCCGTCGGTGAGCCCGTTGACCTTGACCACTTGGCGGGCCGCGTCGATGAGCTGATCGGGGGTGAAGGGGACGTCGATCAAGAGGATCTTGGCCGACGCGAACAGCCGCTCGATGTGCTCGCGCAGGCGGAACACGGCCACCCCGCGACCGGTCTTGTAGGCGCGGATCCCCTCGAAGACGCCCGAGCCGTAGTGCATGGTGTGGGTGAGCACGTGCACCGTGGCGTCGGCCCAGTCGACCAGCTCGCCGTCCATCCAGATCTTGTCGGTGGGGGTGATGGGCATCTCAGAGCCTTTCTGCGATGGCGGCGCCGATCGCGGTGGTCGTCCACCGCTCGGACCCCGCCGGAGGGTTGGAGAGTTGATCGGAGGAGACGAAGTCGCTGACCGCTTTGTCGACCCGCGCCGACGCGTCGGCTTCGCCGAGAAAGTCGAGCATCAGGCTGGCCGACGAGATGGCGGCGATCGGGTTGGCGATGCCCTGGCCGGCGATGTCGTGGGCCCCGCCGTGCACCGGCTCGAACAGCGACGGCCCGGTCCCCGCCGCGTTGAGGTTGGCCGACGCCGAGAGCCCGTGGCCGCCGCACACCGCACCGGCGAGGTCGGTGAGGATGTCGCCGAAGAGGTTGTCGGTCACGATGACGTCGTAGGAGCGCGGTCGCTCGACCAGGTAGATGCAGGCGGCGTCGACGTGGTTGTAGTCGTGGGCAACATCGGGATAGTCGGGGGCGACCTCGTTCACCGTCCGCTGCCACAGATCGCCCGAAAAGGTC
>JBOGFV010000190.1:0-19198 GCA_050743525.1 Acidimicrobiales bacterium | reverse complement strand
CTGACGGCTTCCATGGCCTTCGCCAAATCCACACAGGCTCGGCACCCTCTTGCCCCGCCGAGGCGGGGAAGTCTTTACGACGCTGCAGACTTCGCTTCATGCTGCGGACCGGCCAGTTGCTCGGCCTCGCTTCGACCCCGGCCTCTCGACCGGACCCGGGGGCTCCACTACCGGGGACCTTGGCGTCTCCCCGGACCGGACTTGCACCGGCTGGCTGACGAGAGCTTCTCGCTCGGTTACGTCATGACCACTCCTTTGTGTTCAGCGCCCGAGCTGCTGGACGCACGTGGATCACGACCAAGGCGAGGTTCTCTGCCCCGGAGGACGGCTGGGACGGTCTCTCTGTAGTTGATCCTTTACAATTGGTGCTTGTAAATGATCGACTACAGAGTAGAGTTGTAAACGAAAGGCTACAGATCCTTGTCATAAATGATCGCTTACAGCCTTATGCACATCAACTCGCCGAAAGACCTGGCGGCGGCCGTCCGAGGTCGCCGACTCAGCCTGGGGCTCAGCCAGGCCGAGCTGGCTCGACGCGCCAGCGTCTCCCGGCCCTGGCTCAGCAAGGTGGAGGCGGGAAAACCCACGGCAGCGTTGAGCCTCATCATCAGGCTGCTCGACGTGCTCGGGCTCGGGCTGCAATTGGAGGGCAAAGACTCCAGGGTTCGCGCCATCGACCTCGACGCGATCCTCGAGGACTACGAGACCTCGTGAGCACGCAACTGACGGCGATCCTCGACGACCGCGTGGCGGGGACCCTGACCCGCCTCGACCAGGGTCGCCTGCGCTTCGACTACGACGACGACTACCGCGACCGACCCGATGCCACCCCCCTGTCCGTCTCCTTGCCTACCCAGGTGGCATCCCACTCCGACCGTGCCATCACCCCCTGGCTATGGGGTCTGCTGCCGGACAACGAGGCCGTGTTGAGCCGATGGGCCAGGCATTTCCACGTGTCGATCTCCTCGCCGTTCTCCCTCTTGTCGACGCCGGTCGGCGAGGATTGTCCCGGAGCCGTGCGCTTCGCACCTCCCGACGAGCTCGACCGGGTCCTGGAGCGTCCCGGCACGGTGACGTGGCTCAACGAGGACGGCGTGGCGCAGCGCCTGCGCGAGCTACGGGAGGACTCGACCGCCTGGCTCGGACGAACCTTTGCCGGTCAGTTCTCACTCGCCGGAGCTCAGGCCAAGACCGCCCTCCTGTTCGAGGACGGCAGATGGGGCGTGCCCTCGGGGGCCACACCCACCACCCACATCCTCAAGCCCGCCGTCGCAGGCTTCGACGACCACGACCTCAACGAGCACCTGTGCCTCGATGCAGCGCGTCGCTGCGGACTGCTCGTCGCCAGAACGCATGTCGAGCAGTTCGCCGGAGAGAGCGCCATCGTCGTGGATCGCTACGACCGGGTGAACCGGAACGGCAGCATCCTGCGAATCCACCAGGAAGACCTGTGCCAGGCCCTCGGCGTACCACCTTCACGGAAGTACCAGAATGAGGGGGGACCCGGACCGGCCGGCATCGCGCGTCTCATACGCCGCGTCATGCCTCCGAGCATTGCCGACTCCGCCCTGGCCAGATTCGCGGACGCTCTCATCTGGAACTGGATCGTTGGCGGCACCGACGGTCACGCCAAGAACTACTCGTTGCTCATTGCTGGCGACCAAGTCCGGCTCGCCCCCCTCTACGACATCGCCTCTGCATTGCCCTATGGCACCCACGAGAAGAAGCTCCGGCTGGCCATGACGATCGGCGGCGACTACCGGCTGTACCCGTGGCGGAACCCCTGGCCGGCGGCGGCACGGGATCTTGGCCTCGACGCCGACACGCTGATGACACGCGTCGATGAACTGACGGCCAGAGCACCCGATGCCTTCCGGAATGCCGCCGACATCGAGGCCGTGAAGCACCTCGATCGGGAGCTGCCTGACAAGGTCGTTTGGCTGATCGCCGACCGGGCCGCTCGTTGCCGCGCCGCCCTCGGGTTGACGGGAGCAACTTGACGGGGTGGTTCGTGCCTCCCCCGTTAGCCTTATCGGGTGGCACCCAACCATCGTCGCAGGGGAACCCACTTCGGATGCCTTCAGCGTCATCGCCGGATACATCCAGCACCACGAGAGGACAATCGAGCGGTTCGATCTCGTGGCTGGAACAGTTGACCGGCTGTCTCCCGAACTCGTTTTACGCGACTCGCGTCGTACTCGAAATCGGACCAGGAGCCCCTTGAGACCTTGGTCATCCAACTGACGCGTTTGGTAGTGCGGACTAGAAACGGCTTGTACGACCGTTCAAACGTGCTCTGGAACCTACTTTTGGCAAAAGGGGCCCAAGAGTTTTGCCGACGCGAAGCTATCGAAAGCGCTTTACTAATGCGACCAACTTCTATCCGTGACGGGACCCCAATTGATTAGCCACTCGCTATGCGAGCTGTCGCTGTCGTCAGTGCAGCCACACCTCGACGAGCTCGACCGGGGTGAGCCAGCCATGCACGCTGTGGGGCCTGTTGACGTTGTCGTCGATTCGGCAGTCCTCGGCGAGCACCTGGGCCTCGAGCAGGGAATCGAACTGCTGGCCGTTGAGGTGCTCGTGCATAGTCAAGGCAGTGCGCGTTGTGGATCAGTTTGGTCAGAAACAACTCGGGACGTGTGGCAGATGCCCCTACGAGCCCGGCGACGTCGACTCCTCACCCAATGCCAATGTGATCGCCTGGGCGGTGATGCCCTCATAGAGCGGACGGAGTTCATCAACGATGCCGGCGGCTTCGCCGAGCGGTGATGGGTCGAGCTGTCGGAGGATCAGATCGGCAGCGACTGCTGCACGTGGTCGGAGCTCGATGGTCGACACGTCCTCCCAATCACCCCAGAACGAGGCGACATCAGCTGATCGACTGGCATTCCTGCGTTCAGGATCGAACGTAGGCCATCCGAAGTTCCCCACCTGTGGTCCGTCGACAGGCGTTTGCGCCTCGGACTCACCTGCACCCGGACTGTGCCGTCGCGCCCTCAGGTCGGCGAGCAGCTGATCTTTGTCCCGACCTCGCCACGCGAAGATGAGGAAGGGATCGTCGTCGAAGGCCTCGGCCATCAGATAGAAGACCGCAGCCACGTGCTTGCACGGATTCTCCCAATCGGGGCAGGAACATGCGGAGACGAGGTCGTCGCCCGAAGCCGGGAACAGGGTGGTCGCGGACTCGACGAACGCCTCTTCGATCTCTTCGGGCATCTCTCCGGACAAGAGTCTGGCCAAGAAGACTGCGCGTGACGCCATGACGTCCTCGATGCTGGCCCACTCGAGGTCGGTCAAGATCTCTGTCTCGATGAACACGCGGTACGGCTTGGACCGCGAACCCTGAACCGAAGCGCGGACCTGACCGGGCACGAACTCCAGCCTCAGTACCTGCCCGGCGCGGGCATAGCGCTTGCCCCTCTGCAGGCGGCTGCCGATGCCGAACGACTCCAGGACGCCGATGAAGCGCTGTGACCACCAGGATGCACCGATCTGTCCGCGTTTGCTCCGGGCCGTCACCCCTCCCTCCACCGCAATCGGCTTCGAGGCCGGTGGCCACCAGCCGTCGGGGGGTTGGACGGATCGGCTCGACGGACGACGGGACCGACGGCGCGGTGGCATCAGTCGTCCTCCACGGCGTCGGCCGACAGGGCGACGACCTCACGCAGCCGATCGGTCGACAGCTCGGTCAGCCAGCTCTCTCCGGTTCCGACGATCCGATCCGCTAACGCTCGCTTCGCCTCGATCATGGTGTCGATCCGCTCCTCGAGCGTCCCTCCGCAGACGAATTTGCGGACTTGCACGTTGTGCTGCTGACCGATGCGATAGGCCCGGTCGGTCGCCTGGTCCTCCACCGCCGGGTTCCACCACCGATCGAAGTGGACGACTTGGTTTGCCGCCGTCAGGTTGAGGCCAGTACCGCCGGCCTTCAACGAGAGAAGAAACACCGGCGGTCCATCACTGCTCTGAAAGCGCTCGACCATGTCGTCGCGGGCTCGTTTCCTCACTCCGCCGTGGAGCCACAGGACATCGCACTGCAATCGGTGACGCAGGTGCCGCTCGAGCATGCCGCCCATCTCCGTGAACTGCGTGAAAACGAGAGATCTGTCGCCCTCGGCCATCGCTTCGCCCAGGACCTCGACCAGGCGCGTCAACTTGCCCGACCGGCCACCTAGGGAAGAGCCGTCGGCCAGAAAGTGCGCCGGATGGTTGCAGACCTGCTTGAGCTTCATCATGGTGGCCAGGACGAGGCCCCGCCGTTCGATTCCCTCCGCTTCGTCGATCCGGGCCATCATGTCGTCGACGACAGCCTGGTACAGCGTGGCCTGCTCGCGGGTCAGAGGGCAGAACTCCTTCATCTCGAGCTTTTCGGGAAGGTCGGCGATGATCGTCCGATCGTTCTTGAGGCGGCGGAGGATGAAGGGGCCGGTGACCTGGCGCAACCTGGTGGCCACCTTGTCGTCACCACCGCGCTCGATCGGGTCGGCGAAGCGCTCTCGGAACCTGCGCTCGGACCCGAGGATGCCGGGGTTGAGGAACTCCATGATCGACCAGAGCTCGCTCAGTCGATTCTCGACCTGGGTGCCGGTCATGGCGATCCGCCGCTCCGCCGGAATCGACCGGACGCTGTGCGTCGTCCGGGCGGCGCTGTTCTTGATCTGTTGTGCCTCGTCGAGAACCAGCCGGCGCCAGCGAACCCCGGCCAGCAACTCCACGTCACGCGTCGCGAGACCGTAGGTCGACAGGACCAGGTCCACCTTGCCGGCGTGCTTCGTGAAGTCCTTGCCGGTGAATCGGTCCGGCCCGTGGTGGACGTACACGGCCAGCTTCGGAGCGAAACGAGCAGCCTCGCGCTGCCAGTTCCCCACCAGGGACATGGGGCAGAGCACCAGCGTCGGGCCCAGTCGGCGTTGCGTCGTTCGACGAGCCGATCCCGCCGGGCGCGACCGCTGCCGGACGATCGGAGCGATGGCGGCTCGGGCCCGCTCGTCAACGAGCAGCGCGAGAAGCTGGGCCGTCTTCCCCAGCCCCATGTCATCGGCCAGGCAGGCCCCGAGACCGATCTCGCCCAAGAAGCTCAGCCATGCGAGCCCACGTTCTTGATAGGGGCGGAGTTCGCCGGCGAATCCGTCGGGCGTCGGAGTGGGCACGAGCCTTCGATCCTCGGCACCGGAGAGCAGGTCGCCGAGCCAGCCGTCCGCCGCCACTTCGTCGACCGGCAAGCCTCCCGGGCCGGGCTCGAGTCCCAGCGCCGATCGGAGGACCTCTCCGGCAGACAGGACGTCGCCCGCAGTGCCGCGCTTCTCGACCGCGGTGATGGCGGCCGAGAGCTCCCCCTGATGCAGCTCCACCCATTGGCCGCGCACACGCACGATCGGCTGCTTCAGCCGAGCGAGCTGGCGGAGCTCGGTCACGCTCAAGGTGTCGTCTCCCAGCACGGCTTCCCAACGGATGTCGCACAGTCCGCCGAGACCGATGGTGCTCGTGGAAGTCCCACCCTTCGAGCTGGTCCGCGCCTTGAGTCGCAGTCCGAGCCTGGTCCTCGTCGAGCGCCACCACGGGGGGGCGAGCACCCCGAAGCCGGCTTCCTCCAAGAGGGGCGCGCCATCGCGAAGGAAGGTCAGGATGCCCGCAGAGTCCGTCGTGTAAGCGCTCGGGGTCGCCGAGGACAGTGTCTTCCCCAGCGCAGGGACGAGACGGGCCGCCTGACCGAGGCCGCGCAGAAGCTGCTCGTCGGGGTGAACGACGTGGCGCCCGATGGCGGTCAGCTCAGGCCCGTCGGACCAGACTGCTTCCGCGGCAACCACCAGGCTGGGATCGTCAATCGCTTGGAGGGCGAATTCGATGCGCCAGATCTGCTCCGAATCTGGCGAGGTGTTCTTTCGTCTCCCAGATCGCGGGTGCGCGCTCGCACGATCGAGCGCTCCTTCTTCACCCTCATCGGGGGGAGGGACGATCCGAAAACACGTCCGTACCGATTCCGCCTCCGCACTCTTCGTGGCGTGCCACTGGGAAAGCCGCCCCGCCAGTTGGATGCACTCGTCGTCCTCGCACTCATCGAGGATGCCGTCGGGTGAACCGAGGGCACGCATCCAGGCATCGACGACCGTCGCTCCGGCACCCCGTCTCCTGGCCTTCGCCATTGCGGGCGTGATCAGGCCCCGGGCAAGAGCGTCCGTCACGGCCCACATCAGCGAGCGGAGGACCTCGTCACTGGGTTCGGGCCCCAGCTCACCAAACGAGTTGTCGGTGTTCGACGGCGGTACGCGCACCGCGGTGAACGAGGCCGGAAGGGCCCACGCCAGCGCCTCGATCCGACCGCGGTCGTGACCGTCGATGAGGGGACGCCAGCAGGCCCTCCAGTGACCAGCGACGAACGCGAGATCGGGAAGCAGCCGGCCCCGAGCAAGCAGTTCGACCACCACCTCGACGGCGTGGGCAGCGAAACGGACATCGGGACCCAGTTCGACATCCGAGGGTCCCGCGTCGGTGAAAGAACGGTCGCTTCCCCTCACCAAGGGCAGCGACCGGAGGAACGTCGTTGCAGCAGGGGGCTCGAGAACGTAGCCCGTGGCCGTCCACAACGAGAGGTCCTCCCAGGAGCGCGAGAACGCTGTGGAGCCGCCAGGTATTCGGCCCTGGAGCTCGTCGTCCAGCGGGTAAGCGATCGGAACTCCGTCGGCTTCTGGGAGCTGGAGCGTGAGTTGCACGTCCTCCCCGAGCAGGTCTGCCGCCGAGAAGTCCCCAAGGTGCGAGACGGCCAGTCGCAGACCTTCGGGATCGAGGGCAAAGGGATGGGGCGGGATCCGGCGTGCCGGACGGCGTCGAGGATTCGGCGTTGTTCCCTTGGTTCCGCCCTCCGCCCAAAGAGCCAGACGTCCTGAACGGGTCAGCCAGGCGGCATGAAGAACGATCACCCGCCCATATTGGCGCGGCGCTGCCACCGCTCCCGGACTCACGGTCCGAGCAGGTGGCGAGCTGGTGACAGCATCGGCCTGCCGACGCAGCGGGTCGCCCTACCCCCGATCTCGACGACCGGTCGTCATCGGGAGCCCAGGCATTGGAGGCGAAAAACGACTGGAGAGGGCCTGGGTCACACCGCCCGACCCATTCGGCAGCCTCCGGAGTGCTAGGTGATGAGCCAGGTGACACCAAGGAGCAAGCATAATGTCGGTTAATCTCTAACTGGTACTATGAGGAGAGGGGCACACGTCGATGGCCCGGTACGAGGAACTGATCTGGCAGGGGAGCCCGGCGGGGCAGACCCGCCGGGAACGAACTCAGTGCTCCTACCGCGCCTACGTACCAGATCCCCTCGCGAAGCGCGTCCTGGCCCTCCCGGCCGATCTCGTCGCCGATCTCTCCGACGCCGACCGGGCGGTGGGCGCACTCCAAGACCACCAGACGGGTCTGGCCAGTGTCGAGTCGGTGGCGCGGCTGGTCCTGCGGGCCGAAGCGGTCGGTTCCTCCTACATCGAAGGTCTTCAGGTCAGCGCACGTCGGCTCGCCAAGGAAGAGTTCGCCGAACGAGCGGGGCTCCCCACCGCCGACGACACCGCCCGGGCGGTGCTCGGGAACATCCGCGCCCTGGGTGGCGCCCTCGACTTGGCCGATGTCGAACGGCCCATCACCGTCGAAGACCTCTGCACACTCCACCGCCAGCTGCTGGCGGGAACACGAGACGAGCACTGGGCCGGCATGGTGCGCCAGGAGCAGAACTGGATCGGCGGTGTCAATCCCTGCCGCGCCGCCTACGTCCCGCCGCACCACGAACATGTGCTCGGTCTCCTCGAGGATCTGTGCTCCTACGTGTCAGGGGACGACCACCCGCCCATCGTGCAGGCCGCCTTGACACACGCCCAGTTCGAGACGATCCATCCATTCGTCGACGGGAATGGCCGCGTCGGGCGGGCGTTGATCCACCTCGTCCTGCGTCGCCGCGGCTTGGCTCCGAACTTCGTGCCTGCGGTCAGCCTCATCCTGGCCACCAATGCAGGTGCCTACATCGCCGGTCTGGTCTCCTTCCGCTACGACGCTTCGGCTGAGGACCCTGTGGCTGCCGGGGCGGCAAACCAGTGGATCGACGCTTTCGTCAACGCGCTACTGCGCGCCTGCGCCGATGCCGCGGCGTTCGCAGACCAACTCGACCGGCTCGAGGAGCACTGGCGCGAGGCGGCCAGCCCCGCTCGCCGTCGCTCTGCGACTGATCTCCTCTTGTCGGCCCTACCGGGCATCCCGATCCTCACGGTCAAGACAGCCGCTGAGGCCATTGGCCGGTCGCGTAAACGGACGAACGATGCGGTGAACCATCTGCACGCATGCGGTGTCCTGCGACAGGGCACTGTCGGAAGACGCAATCGTGTCTTCGAGGTGGCAGATCTCCTCGCTGCAATCACCCAATTCGAGCGACGTCTCGCTTCTCCCACGGCGGACACCGCCATCGCTCGACCTATTCGTGCTGTCCCAGCGCGCAAGCCGCGGACGGGAAAGGACTGACCCGTCAACCCCGAACGGGGTGCGTCGCCCGGTACCTCCGTCTTGGCGGTCGAGAATCGCGGCACCCTCTCACTGCACGAGGTTCGTTATCGGCCGAGCCTCTGAACGTGCTGGTTGGTTCGGTCGCGATCGGCTGGCGGGTGGTTGACGAGTGACCATCCGTACATCGCTGCCGATAGCCTGATGGTCCAAGCCTCGGCGCCGGCGGATCAGCAATGGTATCCTCCTGCTCCCGTCTCCCGGGGTCATCTCGCTCGCTGACTCGGCGATCGGCGTGGCCTGGAGTGGTTCTCAGGCAAGGCTGGCGCCGTCCCGCGACCGATCACCCCGAACTTCTTCTTCCACGCTCCCGGTGACGAGGTGGTTCTTGGGGCCGTAACGACCAGCGGTTCCGACCGGGCATGCTGGGTCCATGCGTGCGGCGGTAGTGCCCCGTCACGGTCCTGCCGAGGTCATCGACATCCGGGACGACTGGCCGGCACCCGGCCCCCCGGGCGAAGGCGAAGTGCTGATCAGGGTCGAAGCCGCCGGCCTCAACCCGAGTGACACCAAGATCCGTGCCCGGGGCGGGGCGGGTGCACCCGGCGCGAAGGAACCGCCGTACGTCGCCGGGCGTGAGGCAGCAGGCACCATCGTCGAGTGTGGACCGGGTGTGGAAGGGCTGAGGCCGCGAGACGCGGTTTTCGCCTTCTTCGGATGGTTCGCCACCCCCGGGGGTCACGCAGAGCAACTGGTCGTCCCAGCCTCGATGGTTGCCCGGCGCCCCACGGCGGTGCCGGTGGAGGAGGCCGCTGCAATCCCCTTGGCCGGACTGACCGCATTTCAGGCCCTTCGGATCCTCGGCGTGCCCCCAGGTGAGCGACTGTTGGTGACCGCGGGAGCGGGCGGGGTGGGTCACTTCGCCGTCCAGCTCGGCGCCCTCGACCGGTTAGAGGTGGTCGCCACGGCGGGACCAGCGAACCACGAGTTCGTCCGGACCCTCGGCGCGTCGGAGGTGGTCGACTACCACGCTCCGAAGATGACACGCCGGTTGGCAGGCATCAGCTACGTGCTCGACGCCGTCGGCGGTGACAACATCGATGCGTACCAGGGTGTCCTGGCCGACGGCGCCCGAGTCGTGGCGGTCGCCGGTCTGCCTTCGGAGATCCGGACAGATCTCGCCGCCACCGCCATCCGTTGCCAGCCGAGTGGCGAGGACCTGGCCGAGTTGGCGGGCCTGCTGGCCAAGGGTGACCTTCGCCCCACCATCCAGGAGGTGTTCCCTCTGGCCCGTTCGGCCGATGCCCACGTTCTGCTCGAAGGCGGTCACGTCCGGGGCAAGCTCGTGATGCAGATCGCGACTCGGTAACCGCGACCGAGGAGACGCCTTTCACCAGGCCGAAAGGGCGATGCCGCCTAAGGGTGGCCCTGAACTGGTACTGCTTGGCGCGCTCGGGGCGATTCGAACGCCCAACCTTCTGATCCGTAGTCAGATGCTCTATCCGTTGAGCTACGAGCGCCGATCCAGGCCACTTTGCGGCCGGGCCCTCAAAGGTACCCGGTCACTATCGTGAGAGGACCCTGGAGCACCAGAAGCGCCGGGAACTTCCGGACCGCCCCGATCGCCAATTCCGGCCCGTTGACACCGCCGAGGCGGAGAATCTAGCTTCGGAGAACGCATACCTGTGCGTTCAGCGAACTTTGGGAGCGGCGTGGCCAAGATCCAGAGCCTGGCCGAGGCCGTCGCGGACCTGGTCCACGACGGCGACTGCGTGGCCATCGAAGGGTTCACCCACCTCATCCCGGTGGCCGCCGGACAGGAGATCATCCGACAAGGGCGTCGTGACCTGACCCTCGTGCGGCTCACCCCCGACATCGTCTTCGACCAGCTCATCGGCATGGGCTGTGCCAAGAAGCTGGTCTTCGGGTGGGGTGGGAACCCGGGCGTCGGGTCGCTGCACCGGTTCCGGGACGCCGTCGAGAACGGATGGCCCCACCCCCTCGAACTCGAGGAGCACAGCCACGCCGGCCTGACCAACCGCTTCGTCGCCGGGGCCTCGGGGCTCCCGTTTGCGGTCCTCCGGGGCTACTTCGGCACCGGCCTCATGGGGCGCTCCGAGTCAGTGAAGTCCGTGACCTGTCCATTCACGGGCGAGCGGCTGGCCGCGGTGGCGGCGCTGCACCCCGACGTGACCGTCCTCCACGCCCAGCAGGCCGACCGCGACGGCAATGTGCTCATGTGGGGCATCACCGGGGTGAACAAGGAGGCCGCCCTGGCCGCCAAGCGCGTGCTGGTGACGGTCGAGCAGATCGTCGACGATCTCGAGCCGCGCCCCGGTGGGGTGGTGCTGCCGTCATGGGTGGTCGACTCCGTGGCCTCGGCACCCGGCGGGGCCTATCCCTCCTACACGTCCGGGTACTCGGATCGAGACAACTCTGCCTACGTCCAGTGGGACGCCATCAGCCGCGACCGTGACACGTTCGTCGCGTGGATCGAGGAGCACGTGCTCGCGACGGTGGCCAGTTGACCACCACCCGCGCCGCCGGCGGCGCTCCGCACGGGACCGCCCCATACGAGCGAGACGACATGATGATCGTGGCCGCGTCGCGGGCGCTGCGCGGGCGCCGGGTCTGCTTCGTCGGCATCGGGCTCCCCAGCACCGCCGCCAATCTGGCCCGAGCCACCCACAGCCCCAACCTCGTTCTCGTGTACGAGTCGGGCACCATCGGGGCCAAGCCGACTCGGCTGCCGCTCTCGATCGGCGACGGCGAGCTGGCCGACACGGCCGACACGGTGGTGTCGGTCCCCGAGATCTTCAACTACTGGCTCCAGGGCGGCCGCATCGAGATCGGCTTCCTCGGCGCCGCCCAGATGGACCGATTCGCCAACCTCAACTCGACGACCATCGGCGATTACGACCACCCCAAGGTCCGGCTCCCCGGTGCCGGTGGCGCGCCCGAGATCGCTTCGGCCTGCCGCGAGGTGATCGTCCTCATCCGCCAGAGCCACCGCACCTTCGTCGAGCGCCTGGACTTCCGGACCACCGTCGGGTTCGGCGAGCAGCCCGGCGACCGGGAGGCCTTGGGTCTCACCGGGGCGGGGCCGACGCTCGTCATCACCGACCTCGGACTGCTCCGGCCCGATCCCGCGACCCGGGAGCTCACGATGAGCGCCCTGCACTCGGGGGTGACGCTCGATGACGTGCGCGGGGCGACGCCGTGGGAGCTCAAGGTCGCCCCCGACCTCTCGACCACCGACCCGCCTTCGGAACAGGAGCTGGCCGAGCTGCGGGCCCTCAAGGCGACCCAGGAGCACGACTGAGGTGGCCGAGCAGCTCGGGCTCGACCCCGCCTACGACTGTCCCGAGTACCGGTCGAGCCAGCTCCGGTGCCCCAAGCGGCCGCTCCTACGGTTGCCCGAAGGCCCCACCGAAGTCCATGGACCGGTCTTCGGCGAGGGCACGGTACGGGACGCCGACGCCGATCTCACCACCCAGCACGGCGGCGAGCCCCTCGGCGAGCGCATCATCGTGAGCGGCCGACTGCTCGACGAGGCTGGCCGTCCGATCGCCGGCCAGCTGGTCGAGGTCTGGCAGGCCAACGCGGCCGGCCGGTACTCCCACCGCGGTGACCAACACCCGGCCCCGCTCGATCCCAATTTCACCGGGGCGGGACGGTGCCTCACCGACGACGACGGCGGCTATCGGTTCGTCACCGTGAAGCCGGGCGCCTACCCGTGGGGGAACCACCCCAACGCCTGGCGCCCAGCCCACATCCACTTCTCAGTGTTCGGCCGGGCCTTCACGGAGCGGCTGGTCACCCAGATGTACTTCCCGGGCGACCCGCTCTTCGCCTACGACCCGATCTTCCGGTCGGTGAGCGAGGGGGCCCGGCCCCGGATGGTGAGCAGCTTCGACCTCGACACGACCGTCGAGCAGTGGGGCCTCGGCTACCGGTTCGACGTCGTGGTCGGGAGCCATCTGGCCACGCCGATGGTCGGCTGACGTGGGCGTCACCAGCCCCACCCCTGCCCAGACGGTCGGGCCGTTCTTCGAGATCGGGCTCCGCTGGCTGGACCCGCCCGAGCTGGTCGGACCGGCGCACCCGGGCGCGGTGAGGGTCGCGGGCCAGGTGTTCGACGGCCACGGCGAACCGGTCCCCGACGCCGTGATCGAGATCTTCCAAGCCGACCCGGGGGGGCGCTTCCCGCCCGAGACGGCCGAGGGGTGGACCGGCTTCGCGCGGTGCCTCAGCGATGACGAGGGCCGCTACGAGTTCGTCACGGTGAAACCGGGGCCGGTCGAGGAGGGCGCTGCGCCTCACCTCGACGTCTCCGTGTTCGCCCGGGGCCTCCTCCAGCGCCTCGTGACCCGCTGCTACTTCGCCGACGAGCCCACCACCGCGACCGACCGGCTGCTCGCCGCGGTCGGTGAGGCTGCCGCCTCCCTCGTGGCCGAGCGCCAGGGCGACGCCTACCGTTTCGACGTGCACCTCCAGGGCGACCGGGAGACGGCCTTCTTTGCCTGGTGACGGCCGGTCGGGTGCGGGGCTGTTCGCTCCCGTCGTCACGACGGACGCGATCCTCGAGCTGACCTCTGGCTCGGCCTGGGTCCGGGCGATGCTCGACGTCGAGGCGGCGCTCGCCCGCGTCGAAGAGCGCCTCGACGTCGTGCCGGCCGGGACCGCCGACGCGATCGGACGGGCGTGCGCCACCGGCCTCGACCCCGACGAGCTGGGCCGGGCCGCCCGCGGGGGCGGGAACCCGGTCATCCCGCTCGTCGCGGAGCTGCGCAGGCGAGCGGGCGACGCCGCCGACTGGGTTCACTTCGGTGCCACGAGCCAGGACGTGCTCGACTCCGCCTCGATGCTGGTCGCGGCACGGACGCTCGCCGCGATCGACGAGGAGCTGACCGGCCTGGGCGACGCGTGTGCGGGGCTGTCCGAAGCGCACCGGGCCACCCTCATGGTCGCGAGGACGTTGTTGCAGCACGCCCTGCCGACCACCTTCGGCCTGAAGGCAGCGGGCTGGCTCACCGCCGCCGCCGAGGGCCGCACCGCCCTGCGCCAAGTTCGAGACCGCCTGCCGGTCCAACTCGGCGGTGCGGCCGGGACCTTGGCCTCGCTCGGCGAGCGGGGGTCGGCGGTCGCAGCCGCGCTCGCCGCCGAGCTGGGCCTCACCTGCCCTCCGTTGCCGTGGCACACCGACCGGACGGTGGTCGCCGAGCTGGCCGCCACGCTCGGAATGGTCACTGGCGTGGCGGCGAAGATCTCCTGGGACGTCGCGCTCCTCATGCAGACCGAGGTTGCCGAGGCGGCCGAGCCGCCGGTGGCCGGTCGAGGCGGTTCGTCCACCCTCCCCCACAAGCGCAATCCGGTGGCCGCTGCTGCGGTCTCCTCCGCGCATCGCCAGGCCAGCGCGCTGGTCTCGGTCGTCCTCGCCGCCATGCCCGACGAGCACGAGCGCGGGCTCGGGGGCTGGCAGGCCGAGTGGGAGACGCTGACCTCGCTGCTCCGATTGGCCGGCGGCGCGGCCGCGCACGCCCGCGAGACCGCGGCGGGGCTGGTGATCGACGCCGGCGCGATGGGCCGCAACCTCGGGCGGACTGGTGGGGTCCTGCTCTCCGAGCGCATCGTCCTCGAGTTGGCCCCGGCGCTCGGCCGGACCGAGGCCACCCGGGCGGTGCAGGAGGCGGCGTCCTCCGCAGCGTCGTCCGAGCGTTCCTTCGCCGACGCGCTCCTCGCCCACCCCGTGCTGGCGCCGCACCTGAGGCCCGACCGGGTCGCCGAGCTGTTGGACCCGCGCGGCTACCTCGGTTCGTCCGACGCCTTCATCGACGCCGCGCTCAAGGCCTACCGAGACTCCTGAGATGCCGACCGTCGAGCACCAGGGCGCCGCCATCTCCTATCGCCTGGACGGTTCGCAGTCGGCGCCGGTCCTGCTCCTGGCCAACTCGCTCGGGACTACCACCGCGGTGTGGGACGACCAGGCGGCCGCCCTGGCCCAGCGCTTCTGCGTCGTCCGCTACGACCTCCGCGGCCACGGCGACTCCGCCGCCACCCCGGGCCCGTACACGATGGAGCTGCTCGGGCGCGACGCGCTGGCCGTGCTCGACGCGCTCGGGGTGCGCAGCGCCTCGGTGGGCGGCCTGTCGATCGGCGGGACGGTGGCCATGTGGGTGGCCTCGCAGGCGCCCGACCGGGTCGATCGGCTGGCCGTCTGCTGCAGCGCGCCGACGTTCGGGCCGCCGACGCAGTGGGCCGAGCGGGCCGCCCACGTACGCGCCCACGGGGTGGTGAGCCTCCTCGACGCGCTGATGGTCCGGTGGTTCACGCCCGGCCTCCGCGACCGGGCGGGGGTCGAGGGCCGAGTGAGGGCGATGCTCGAGTCGGTGGACCCAGAGGGCTACGCCGGTTGCTGCGAGGCGCTGGCCACCTGCGACATCACCGCTGAGCTCGGGGCCATCCGGGCCCCGACGCTGGTGCTGGCCGGCGCGGCCGACCCGGTGGCCACCCCCGGGGTCGCGTTCGACCTGGCCGCCCGGATCGGGGGGTCGTCGCTGGTGGTGCTGGCCGACGCCGCCCACCTGGGCAACATCGAGCGGCCCGGCACCGTCACCGACACGCTGCTCGGTCACCTGTGGGGCTCGCCGCGGGAGCGGGGCGACGAGGTCCGCCGACGGGTCCTGGGCGACGCCCACGTGGACGCGGCGGCCGCCACGACCACGCCCGAGACGGCGGGCTTCCAGGAGATGGTGGCCCGGATGGCCTGGGGCGAGATCTGGACCCGTCCGGGGCTCGAGCCGCGCACCCGGAGCTGCATCACCGTCGCGATGCTGATCGCCCTCGGCCGCTTCGAGGAGCTGGCCATGCACCTGCGGGGCGCCGAGCGCCACGGCGTGACCCGCGCCGAGCTGGTCGAGGTGCTCCTCCAGAGCGCGATCTACTGCGGGTTCCCCGCCGCCAACCGTGCCGTCGCGGTGGCCCAGGAAGTCTTCGGGGCCCACGGTGCCTGAGCTGGCCGAAGCCGGGGGGCGACGCGGCCACTCCGACTACATCCAGTCGCTCGAGCGTGGCCTCTCGGTCCTGCGGGCCTTCGGTCCGGAGCGCTCGGGCCTGACGCTCAGCGACGTGGCCCGGATCACGGGCCTGACCCGGGCGGCGGCCCGCCGGTTCCTGCTCACCCTGGTCGAGCTCGGCTACGTCACCTCCGACAACCGGCTGTTCTCGCTCAGCCCCCGGGTCCTCGAGCTCGGCTACGGCTACCTGTCGGGCCTCGGGCTCACCGAGGTGGCCACCCCCCACATGGAGGAGCTCGTCGCGACGGTCCAGGAGTCCTCGTCGATCGCGGTGCTCGACGGCGACGACATCGTCTACGTGGTCCGGGTCCCGACCAAGCGGATCATGACCGTGTCGATCACGCTCGGGACCCGCTTCCCCGCCTACAGCACGTCCATGGGCCGGGTGCTGCTGGCGGCGCTGCCCGAAGACGAGCTCGACGCGTACCTGGCCCGGGTCCGGCTCGAGCCGCTCACCTCTCGCACGGTCACCGACGCGAGGAAGCTCCGCCAGGCCGTCGACGAGACCCGGGCCAACGGCTTCGCCCTGGTCGACCAGGAGCTCGAGGACGGGCTGCGCTCGGTGGCGGTGCCGATCGTCGACGCCCGGGGCGAGGCCATGGCGGCGGTCAACGTGTCGGCCCATTCGAGCCGGGTGACGCTGGAGGAGCTTTCCACCAAGTACCTCGGGCACCTGAGCGAGGCGGCCGACAAGATCAACGTCGACCTGCGGACGGTCAGCATCGCGGCGGGCCGGGTCCGGCTGCCCTGAGCCCGATGGCAGACATCGAGACCCAGGTCGGCATCGTGGGGGCGGGCCCCGCCGGGCTCGTGCTCTCGCATCTCCTGCACCTCGAGGGGATCGACAGCGTGATCCTGGAGTCGCGGCAGCGCCACTACGTCGAGACACGGGTCCGGGCCGGGGTGCTCGAGCAGGGCTCGGCCGACCTGCTGGTCGAGACCGGCGTGGGCGCGCGGCTGCAGGCCGAGGGGGCCGTCCACGAGGGGGTCAACCTCCAGTTCGAGGGCGAGCGTCACCGCATCGACTTCACGGCGCTGACCGGCCGCCACATCACCGTCTACGGCCAGCAGGAGGTGGTGAAGGACCTCATCGCGGCGCGCCTGGCCGCCGGCGGCACGATCCTCTTCGAGGCGGCCGCCGTGGCCCCGCACGGGATCGAGGGCGACCGGCCGACGCTCCGGTTCCGCCACGACGGGGCCGAACGCGAGCTGAGCTGCGCGGTGGTGGCCGGCTGCGACGGCTTCCACGGCGTGTGCCGGGGGGCGATCCCGGCGGCGGTGCTGAAGGAGTTCGAGCGCCAGTACCCGTTCGGGTGGCTGGGGGTCCTCGCCACCGTGGCGCCGTCGACCGACGAGCTCATCTACGCGTTCCACCAGCGGGGCTTCGCGCTGCACAGCCTGCGCTCGCCGGAGCTGTCCCGCCTCTACCTCCAGGTCGATCCGCACGACGACATCGCCAACTGGCCCGACGACCGCATCTGGGCGGAGCTGCAGCTCCGCCTGGCCTCGGAGGGCTGGACCCTGCAGGAGGGGCCGATCGTCGAGAAGGGCATCACGGCGATGCGCAGCTACGTCTGCGAGCCCATGCAGCACCACAACCTGTTCCTGGCCGGGGACGCCGCCCACATCGTCCCGCCGACCGGGGCCAAGGGCATGAACCTCGCCGTCGCGGACGTCACCGTGCTGGCCCGGGCCCTGGCCGACTTCTTCCACCGGGGCGACCGCGACGGCCTGGACCGCTATTCGGCCCGGTGCCTCGGGCGGGTGTGGCGGGTCCAGGACTTCTCCACCACGATGACCGAGCTTCTCCACGTCCTGCCGGGCGGGGACCCGTTCGCGACCCGGGTCCAACGGGCCAAGCAGCGATTCGTGGCCACCTCGGAGTCGATGCGGCGCACCATCGCCGAGAACTACGTGGGGCTGCCGCTCGCCTGAGGGGTGCCGATCAGAACGGGTAGTCGGGCAGCTTGCTCTGGGCCGTCACCCACTGCACCTCGGTGAAGGCCTCGAGGTTGGCCCGGGAACCGCCCAAGCGCGACCCGTTGCCCGAGTCGCCGATCCCGCCGAAGGGGATCACGGCCTCGTCGGACACCGTCTGGTCGTTGATGTGGATGGCGCCCGAGGGGATCCGCTCGGCCAGCTCGAGGGCCGCCATGGCGTCGCCCGAGAGGATGGAGAGCGAGAGCCCGTAGCGGGAGTCGGCGGCCAGCGTCACCGCCTCGTCCAGCGACGAGAACCCGACCACCGGGGCGACGGGGCCGAACACCTCCTCGGCGTAGGCGGGGGCATCCAGCGGCACGTCGGTGAGCACCGTCGGCCGGTAGAAGAGCCCCTCGTAGGTGCCGCCGGCGGCCAGCGTCGCCCCCTGCCTCACGCTCTCCTTCACCATCTGGTCGATGGAGTCGCGCTGGCGCTCGTCGATGATGGGCCCGAGGGCCACCTGATCGGTGGCCGGGTTGCCGACCGGCAGGTGGTCGGCGTGCTCCGCCAACAACGCGCCGTACTCCTTCACGATCGAGCCGTCGACGATGTGGCGGCCGGTGGTCATGCAGATCTGGCCCTGGTGAAGGAACGAGCCGAAGGCCCCGACCGACACCGCCTTCTCGAGGTCGACGTCGGCCATGACGACCATGGCCGAGTTCCCACCCAGCTCGAGGTGGACCCGCTTCAAGTGGGTGGCCGCCGCCGCCGCGACCAGCCGGCCGGCCCGCGAGGAGCCGGTGAACGACACGATCCGGACGCGGGGGTCGGCCACCAGGGCCTCGCCGACCTCGACCCCGCCCGGCAGCACGTGGAAGAGCCCGTCCGGCAGCCCCGCCTCCTCGAGGATCCGGGCGATCGAGACGCCCCCGCACACCGCGGTGCGGGGATCGGGCTTCAGCACCACCGCGTTGCCGAGGGCCAGCGCCGGGGCCACCGAGCGGATGGCCAGGATCAAGGGCACGTTGAAGGGCGCGATGACGCCGACCACGCCGGCCGGCATCCGCCGGGAGAAGCTGAGCCGCGGCTGCTCGCTGCGCAGGATCTCGCCGAAGGGCTGGGCCGCCAGCGCCGATGCCTCCTGGCACTCGCCCTCGGCCACATGGGTCTCGAGCTCGGCCTTGGGTGGGATCGAGCCGGCCTCCCGGATGAGCCAGGTGTGCAGCTCGGCGGCGTGCTGCGCGAACAGGTCACCGGCCCGCCGCAGCACCGCGGCGCGCTCGAGGTAGGAAGCGGCCGCCCACGACCGCTGGGCCTCGGCGGCCCGCTCGGTGGCCCTGGCCACGTCGTCGGGGGTGGCCAGGCCGAGCCGGCCCAGCGACCCGCCGGTGGCCGGCTCGACGACGTCGTAGTCGCCCCCGCTCCCCTTGGTCCAGCCGTCCAGATAGATCTTCGACTGCCAGGTGTCCTGGTCTAACAGCGCCATCTCGTCCTCCTTGTCGCGATGTGATCCTCAGCCGCCGCCCTCGGGCGGCCGGTCCGCCCCGGGCCTCGTCGGGACGGCCTTCTTGGTCGGCTTGTCTGGCACGACGTGATAGCCGACCGGGAAGAACTCGAAGCGCAGGCGCCGGGTCAGAGTGCCCCACAGGCCCCGGGGCAGCCACACCGCGATGGCGACGGCCACCGCGCCCACGATGATCAGGTACCAGGCCCCGTGCTGGGAC
>JBOGFV010000189.1:0-3309 GCA_050743525.1 Acidimicrobiales bacterium | reverse complement strand
GCGCTCGAGGCCGTCCTCGATGCGGTGTTGGGCGCCTCCGTCGCCGTCGAGGGCTGGGAGCGCGCCATCGACCTGGCCCTCGACCGTCCCGACCTCGTGGTCGTGACGGCGGAGGGCGACCGGTTCGCGCGCAGCGGCTGGCGGGCCCGGTCCTCGTCCCGGCTCGTCACGGTGAGCGCGGTCGAGGACGCCGAGACCCGGGCGGTCCTCGCCGCCGCCGAGGCCGATGCGGCCGCCGACCGGCTCGAGGTGGCGCGGACCAGCCTCGAGACGGCGCGGGCCGCCGCGCTGGCCGGGACCCGGGATCTCGACCGCCACCTGTCGGCGTCCTCGCTGTCGGAGGCCGAACGCAGCCGGATGCTGAACGACCGGGAGCGGCTGGCCACCGAGCTCGACGACGTCCGGCGGACCCTCACGGAAGTCGCCGAGTCGGCGGCATCGGAGGCCGCCGTCCTGGCCCAGCACGAGTCGTCGCTCCCGGGCCTGGAGGCGGCGTTCGAACTGGCGGGCCAGCGTCTGGTCGACGCCGAGGTCGGCCGGCGCACCCTCGAGGCCCGGCGGCGCGAACTGGCCGGGGCTCGTCAGCAGGTCGAGTTGGCCGCCGCGGGGCTGGCCGAGCGCCGCCGGGTCCTGGCCGGCCGGCTGGCCGAGGTCGAGCGCCGCCTCTCCGGACACCACGAGGAGCGCGAGGCTGCCGCGGTCCGCCGGCTCCGCCTCGAGCGCGACGTCGGGGCGGTCGACCGGCTGGGCGAGCTGGTCGCCGCGCAGCGGCTCCGCCTCGACGAGGTCGGCGGTGCCATCGAGGCCGAGTATCGGCGCCAGCTCGACGCGGTGCGGGCCGGTGGCGAGCGGCTGGAATCGCTCCACCGTGACCGCTCCGGGGTCGAGCAGCGCCTCGCCGAGGTGCGCGATCGCACGCGGGAGCTCGACCACGAGTCGGCCGAGGTCGAGGTCCGGACCGAGGCGCTCACCGAGTCGGTCCGCCAGCAGTTCGCGGTCACCGCCGCCCAGGTGATCGGCGTGGGGTGCCCGGAGTTGCCCGAGGGGGTCGCGCCGGCCGACCACGCCGAGGCGCTGGCGGCCAAGCTGGCCCGGCTCGGGCCGATCAACCCCCTGGCGCTGGAGGAACTGAGCTCGCTGGAGGAGCGACACAAAGAGCTCGAGACCCAGACCGACGACGTGCGTTCGGCCCGGCGCGAGCTCCAGGAAGTCATCCGGGACCTCGACCGGGAGATCGCCGAGACCTTCGCGTCGGCCATGGCCGACGTGAACGAGCACTTCTCGACGCTCGCCGCGACGCTGTTCCCGGGCGGCACCGGGCGGCTGGTCCTGACCGAGCCCGAGGACCTGCTGAACACCGGGGTCGAGATCGAGATCCGCCCGGCCGGCCGCAACGTGCGGCGGGTCTCGCTGCTCTCGGGCGGCGAGCGGTCGCTCTCGGCCCTGGCCTTCCTGTTCGCGGTGTTCCGCAGCCGGCCGTCGCCCTTCTATCTGATGGACGAGGTGGAGGCGGCGCTCGACGACGTGAACCTGCACCGGTTCTTGGACATGGTCCATGAGTTCCGCGACGAGGCGCAGCTGATCATCGTCTCGCACCAGAAGCGGACGATGGAGGCCGCCGACGCCCTCTACGGCGTGACGATGGCGCCGGGAGGATCGTCCCAGGTGGTCAGCCAGCGGGTCGCCGAGCCGGTCGAGCGGGCCGCTTCGTAGTCAGCCTCCGGCCGCCCTTCAGATCGTGAGCGATGACACCTGGGCGGCCTTGGCTGACCTGTTTGTCGACGAGGCGTATGCCTCGGTGAAGGGCTTCGTGCGCACCTATGTGCTGCACCAACAGCTGCTGGAGCACTTGGCGCCCCCTCCAGCGCCCGTGCTCGACGTCGGTGGCGGCGCCGGCCATCAATCGTTTCCGCTGGCCCAATCCGGTTACGACGTGACGTTGCTCGACTCGTCCCAGGCGATGCTGGACAAGGCCCGACAGCGGCTCGTGCGGCTGCCCGCCGAGACGCAGCGACGGGTGACGTTCTTGCAGGCCGACGGCGAGCACGCCGACGAGGCGGTGCATGGCCGCCGCTTCGCCGCCGTGTTGTGCCATGGCGTGCTCGGATACCTCGAGCAGCCCGAGCCGATGGTCGATCAGCTGTGTCGGTGCGCCGCCGCCGGTGGCGTGGTCTCGATCATGACGGGCAACGCCAAGGCGGGGGCGGTGCGCCCCGCCTTAGAGCGACGGTGGGAGGACGCCCTGGCGGCGTTTGACTCCAGGACAGAGATTGGCGTCCTGGGCGTGCAGGGCCGGGCCGACACCGTCGAGGAACTCAGCGCACTGATGCAGAGCCACGGCGTCGAACCCGTGTCCTGGTACGGGGTATGGCTGTTTGTCGACTGGCTCGAGTTCAGTGGGGCCGAGTTGGACCCCAGCGACTCGGAACAAGTGGCGGCGACGGCTGCCGTGGAACTTGAAGCCAGCCGCCGCGACCCTTACCGCCAGCTCAGTCGCGTCTTTCATCTCCTGGGCCGCAAAGGTCCGAACTGACAAGCTGACGGGGGCCGCCACAGAGGCCGGCAGCGCCAACTCCCTGGCTCGGCGACTTGCCGAGCGTAATCAGACCCGACCATCCCGTTGGGGCGATGGGTCACTAGAGGCGAGCCAACAGAACAGGCCCTGTCCATCCTTCGACCTGAGCGCTTGAGGGGCACATGGTGGCAAAGCGGCACCCCACGAATCGCCCGACGAGGCAGGATGAGAGTCATGGCTGACAACAGCGGCTTCGACAAGGCTCTCGTCCGGCTTCAAGAGGAGCTGGTGAGAATGCAAAAGTGGGTTCGTGACGAGGGCAAGCGGATCGTGATCGTCGTGGAGGGACGCGATGCCGCCGGCAAAGGGGGTGTGATCAAGCGCATCACCGAGCACCTCAACCCTCGTTGGTGTCGGATCGCCGCCCTTCCCGTTCCCAGCGATCGTGAGAAGACCGAGTGGTACTTTCAACGCTACATCGCGCACCTCCCTGCCGGCGGGGAGATCGTCCTCTTCGACCGAAGTTGGTACAACCGGGCGGGAGTCGAACGGGTAATGCAACTCTGTACCGACGAGGAATACCACCGCTTCCTCCGGCAATGCCCGGCGTTCGAGCGCATGCTCATTGACGACGGCATCATCCTGGTCAAGTACTGGTTCTCGGTGAGCGACGAAGAGCAGGAGCGGAGGTTCCAGGACCGGCTCAACACGCCTCTCAAACGATGGAAACTGAGCGAGATGGACATCGAAGGGCGCAACCGCTGGGTCGAGTACTCGAAGGCCAAGGACGAGAT
>JBOGFV010000188.1:0-6461 GCA_050743525.1 Acidimicrobiales bacterium | reverse complement strand
CTTTGGCGAAGCCCGGCAGCTCGTCCTTCGACATGCCGGCCGCGCGCCGAATCTGCGCCTGCATCGTGCGCATGTGGCGCACGGCCTCGACGACGTTGCCGGTGCCGGCCTCGCCCTTGGTGCGGATCATGGCCGCGCCCTCGCCAATGCGCCGCAGCGCCTCGCCCAGATTGCGCGCGCCGCACACGAAGGGGACGGTGAACGTCCACTTGTCGATGTGGTTGGCCTCGTCAGCGGGGGTGAGGACCTCGCTCTCGTCGATGTAGTCGACGCCGAGCGCCTGCAGCACCTGAGCCTCGGCGAAGTGACCGATGCGGGCCTTGGCCATGACCGGGATGGTGACGGCGGCCTTGATCCCCTCGATCATGGCCGCACCCTCCGAGATGCGGCGCAACGCTTCGCCGAGGTTGGTGGCCCCGCAGACGAATGGGATGGTGAACGGCCACTTGTCGATGTGGTGGGCCTCGTCGGCCGGCGTCAGCACCTCGCTCTCGTCGATGTAGTCGACGTGCAGCGCCTCGAGCACCTGGGCCTCGGCGAAGTGCCCGATCCGGGCCTTGGCCATGACCGGGATGGTGACGGCCGCCTGGATCGCCTCGATGAGGGCCGGGTCGCTCATCCGGGCCACGCCGCCGTCCCGTCGGATGTCGGCTGGGACCCGCTCCAGCGCCATGACCGAGACGGCCCCGGCGTCCTCGGCGATCTTGGCCTGGTCGGCCGTGACCACGTCCATGATCACGCCGCCCCGCAGCATGTCGGCGAGGCCGCGCTTCACCGCCAAGGTGCCGGTCTGCGCGTCGGTGTCGTGGGCCTCGGTCATGGCCCAATCCTACCGGTGGCCGATCCCGCCCTGGCCAGGACCCGGCGGCGGCCACCGTCGGATCGAGGGGGAGAATGTGGGCATGGCCACCCTCATCGACGCACCTGTCATCGTCGCCTCGCCCGGGACGCGCCCGAAGAAGATCGCCGAGTACGTGGGCCGGGTCTCCACTCGGACGGACCGTGCGTCGGTCGCGGTGATGGAGAGCCCCTCCGGATGGTCCGAGCCGGGCCAGCGGCCCGACTTCGACGAGTTCACGGTCGTCCTCTCGGGCGAGCTCACCGTCGAGACCGAGACCGGCACGATCGTCGTCCGGGGCGGCCAGGCCGTCCACGGGTCGGCCGGCGAGTGGGTCAGGTACTCCACGCCCGCCCAAGGCGGCGCACACTACGTGTCGGTCTGCCTCCCGGCGTTCTCACCCGAGACCGTGCACCGGGACGATTGACTCCCAGCAGCGCGAGCGTCCGGCCGTCGGCCCGACTCGAAGCTCAGCGCTCGGTCAGCGCCTCGATCCGGACCGTGGTGAGGTCGAGGTCGTCAAGGACCGGATCACCGCGGTGACCGACGGCCGGGTCGATCCACAGCCACCGGGACATCGACAGGCGCCGGCCCTCGAAGACGGACCCGGGCCGAGGGGCGGCCATCGCCTCGAACTTGCCGAGGGCGCTGCACAGGCCTGGCGGGTATCGGACCGCCCGCACCGCCACCTGGTCGGCTCGGAGCTCGCGGCCCCGGCCGAGGGCCCGGTGAAGCAAGCGGTCACTCCCGCTCAGCCAGATCAGCGGGGCCAGGACGGCCACCGCCACCGACGAGACCACCATGTCGCTCCGTTTGAGATGCGAGAGCTCATGGGCGATCACTCCCTCCAGCTCGATGACGTCGAGGGAAGCTTCGAGCGCGGTCGTCACCACCAGGACGCCGTGGTCCGTACCGGATCCGAGCGTGCACGCGTTCGGGACCTCGTCGTCCACGATCATCAGCGTCGGGCGACGGACCCCGAAGGTCGGGCACAGGCCGTCGACCAGATTGTCGAGTCGAGGCAGCTCGCCATCACCCGCCGGGCGGGCGTGCAACAGCCGAATCGCGAACGGGGTGGCCATCCGGGGCACGGCCAGGGTGATGGCGATCAACAGCGCGGCCCCAGCAATCGCCCCGGCAAGGGCGGAGACCACCGCGCCCACCACCGCCCCCAGCACCAGGGCCGGAACGACCGCCCCAGTGAGACTGATCGCGCGGGCCCGGCGCCGATTGGACCGGACCTCGCCGACCTCGACCAACGGGGCGAGTTCGGGGGGCGGCGTCGGCTGCCGGGCTGGTCTCGGGGCGTCGTTCCGGCCGTCGGCACGGGGCGCGGGGGCCCGCTGATTGCTCCCCCGGCTGCGATGGCGGCTTCGGTTCCGGGACTGGTTGGTCCCGCCCGACCGCGGGCTCTGAGACGACCGGTTCGACGGGCTCCCGGCCCTCTGAGCGGACTGGGAGGACGAGCCTTGGGAGCGCTGGCCCTGGCCCGAGCGTCCTCGGCCGCCACGGCGGCGGCGTCGCGACGATCCCGATCCCGAGTCTCGGGATGAACCGGCGTCGGCCATGGTGCGCCAGGTTACCTGTGCCCCTCGGGCGCTCGGCGTTGGGTTTCAGGCACCGCCTGAGCCACCGACCGCCGACGCCCAAGCTCAACGGTGGGTGCGGGACGCTAACGGGTCCGGTTCGCCACTGGAGGTGCTCGGGCCGTGGGAATAGTGCGCGGGGGTTTGGCCCAGTTCCGCTCGGAACATTGCGCTGAAGGCGCTGGGAGTTGCGTAGCCGACGCGATGGGCCACGTCGGTGACCGCGTGGCCGGCTCCGAGGAGGCGAACCGCTTGGAGCAGGCGGAGTTGGCGACGCCACCGTGCGATCGGCATTCCAGTGTCCGATACGAATAGCCGTTCGAGAGTGCGCCGGCTCGCCCCAACCGTGGTCGCGAGCTCGGCGATGCCGACCGAAGGTGATTCCGCCAGCCGGGCGGCAAGCGCTCGGGCGCGGGGGTCCCGAGGTTGGGGCAGTTGCAGGGGCGCTTGGCCAATCTCGTCGAGCTGATCGAGGATGCAGTCGATCAGGTGGGCGTCATGGGGCTTGCGTCGATCGAGGGGGCCGCGATGGATCGCCTCAAGGACGAGCTCGCGAAGCAGTGGCGAAACGTTGAGCACTCTTAGCTCGGCGTCCATGGCGTGCAGTCGCGCCTGGAAGTAGAGGGATCGGATGGCGACCCGGCCATGCATCTGGATCCGAATGCTCTGGCCATCGGGCACCCAGAGCGCTCGATTCGGTGGGACAACCCAGATCCCGACCTGGGTCTCCACGCTCATCACTCCCGAGATGGCATGGATCAGCTGGTCCCAGCCGGGCGGAGAAAACGGGACGACCGTGCCGCCGACGGGATGGGTGACGGCGTTGCCGCGGACCTCGAGGGACTCGGCTGGTTGTCGCATTCTCGACATATTCTGTCGGAATACGGAAGGCACGCCACTCCCCGCGTGCCTCACGATGGCGCCATGGGAGCGAACCTGGCGCACTTCTCCATCAACGCGGATGATGTCGAGACCACCCGACGGTTCTACGAAGCGGTCCTCGGATGGCATTTCGAGGCGTGGGGACCGCCGGAGTTCTACCGGGTGACGACGGGCGAAGGGGGTGTGCAGGGCGCGCTCCAGCGCCGACGCGAGCTGGTGGAGGGGCAGCCGATGCTTGGCCTCGAGGGGACGTTCTCAGTCGGCGACGTCGACGAGGTGTCCCGAGCCGTCGTTGCCAACGGGGGCGTGGTCTTGATGGAGAAGACCCGCATCGCCGGTGTCGGCGATCTGGTCTGGCTCCAGGATCCAGCCGGCAACGCCGTTGGGGTCATGCGCTACGACCCAGCGGCCGAGTGACCAATCCCAGCGGTCACGGCAACACCAGCCGGGGCGGACCGGACCGGTCCTCGCGCGCAAGGCGAGGGACGGGGAGCCGTCCCCTGCCCGACCTCGCGGCCGGCGTTCTCGGCCGATTCACCGACGAGGTGCGAGAGGTCATGGGCGCCCTGCGCGAGCGGGTGCTCGCCGTGGCGCCGAACGCCACCGAGGTCATCACCGACGTTGGCTACACGGTGTCTCTGCAGTACGGACCCGACGACAAGGTTGGCGGCGCCTTCTGCTACATCGCGGGGTGCTCCAAGCATGCGAATCTCGGCTTCCAAGGCGGTGCGGCGCTGCCGAACCCCGAGCATGTGACGGAGGGCGCCGGCGCGCTGATGCGGCACATCAAGTTCGTTACCGTGCAGGAGACCCAGGCTCCGTGGGTCGAGGACTACCTGGAGGCGGCGTTGGCGTGGAGGGGGCTCGACGCTCACATCGGCTACGAGCGCAGCGTCACTCGGCCGAAGCGTTCCTGAACCAGCCCAGACGCCGGCCCTTTCGCCACCGAGCTCGTCGGGCCACGGCGTTGAGCCCGGCCGAGCCGCCGGGCGCCCGGGGTTGGAGCAGCGTCGGGACGTCCGAGCGTGAGCGAACCATCCCTAACGGACGGCCGGTGAGCGCCGAGTGAGCCGCTACGCGGAGTGGTCGGCGATCGCACGTTCGTAGATCTCGACGTAGTGCGCCGCCAGGGCGGCCATGGACCACCGAGCGGCCCGGGCCAGTGTGGCCGCCTTGGCCCCGGGGGCCGAGAGGCCCCGCCCCTCGGCGGCGTCGCGCAGCGTCTCTCCAAGTGCCGCGGCCAGGGCCGGGGGGTCGGCCGGCGGCACGAGCCGGGCGAGGCCACCGGCAGCGCTGCGGTAGCCGTCGATGTCCGAGGCCACCAGGGCGCACCCGGCCGCCATCGCCTCGAGGAGCACCATGCCGAACGACTCGCCACCGGTCGACGGCGCACACAGCACGTCGGCGCCGGCCATCCGCGAGACCTTTTCGTCCTCGGAGATCGTCCCCAGCCAACGGAGCCGGTCTGACTCGGGGTGGACGCGGCGAAGCTCGTCGGTCTGAGGCCCCGCCCCCGCGACCCACAGCACGGCCGGCGCTTCGAGCCGCGCGAAGGCGTCGAGCAGGGTGGCTAGCCCCTTGCGCGGCTCATGGCGGCCGACGAACAACACGGTCGGTCCGGTGGTCGAGCGGGGTGCCGCGGTCTGGAACCGCTCGACCTCAACCCCATTGAAGAGGACCTCGACCCCCTCCGCGGCCGTGCCGAGGTTGTCCCTCGCCGCCTCGGAGACGGCCGTGCGCGCCGAGAGCCGACGGAGGGTCCAGCGGACGGCCGGCCCGAGCGTCCGATACAGCGAGCTCGAGCCGTTGCGGTGGAACGTCCCGACCATCGGGTGGCGCGCCGCCAGCAGGCAGCCGTAGTTGATGGCCGGAGCGAACGGCTCGTGCAGGTGGACGACGTCGATGCGGGGGCGCCGGACCGCCCGGGCGGCTCGTATGGCCGCGATCGGCGAGATCGCGATCGGCGCGACCGAGCCGTTGGCCCGGACCCCGATGGACCGGCCCACCGTCACCACGTGGGTCGAGGCCTGCGGCGGGCCCGGTGCCACCACCATCACGTCGTGGCCCAGCGCCCGGAGGGCCCGGCTCAGCCCGGTGACCTGGCCCTGGACGCCGCCGGGGATCCCGAGGTCGTACGGCGACACCATCGCGATGCGCACCGCGGGGTGCCTCAGTCCCGGCGGCGGGCCAGCTCAGCCTCGCGCTCGCTCGGCCACAGGGGCTGGAACATGTGCCACTGCTCGGGCGCCCGTTTGATGTAGTCCTCGAAGTTGCGCGCGATCTGCTGGGTGATGCGCGTCACGTCCTCTCGGAACGAGCCGGTCCGGGTGGTGTCGATCGGCGCCGACATGTCGGCCAGGTGGTCGGTGCCCGGCCCCGCGAACACCGCGGTGGTGATCAGCATCGCCCCGGTCCGAAGGGCCAGCGTGGCCGGGCCGGCCGGGAAGGTGGTCGTCTCGCCGAAGAACTCGACCTCGATCCCATTGCCGACGAGGTCACGGTCACACAGGAGACCGACGAGCTTGCCCTCGCGCAGCGCCTTGATCACCTCGGCGCTCGCGTGCTGGTCGAGGGGCACGATGTCCAGGCCCGACGCGTTGCGCTGCTCGATGAACCACTGGAAGAGCTTGGGCGGCTCCAGGATCTCGGCCACCGCGGTCATCCGATATCCGAGGCTCTCCAACCACGAGCCGCCCCATTCCCAGCTGCCCACGTGGGGCAGCGCCATGATCACGCCGGACCCCGCCGCCATCCCTTTGTCCAGGTGCTCGAGCCCGACCGACCGCATCCGCTCGACCACCCCGGCCTTGGCGGTGCCCGGGAGGCGGGCGCCGTCGACCCAGTAGCGGGCGTAGGCGAGATAGGCGCGGGTCGCCATCCGCTTCATGAGCTTCGGCTCGGGCTCCCGGCCCGTGGTGACCGCGAGCACCCGGCGCAGGTGCTCGATCCGCATCCGGCCGGTCAGGCCGTGGCCGCGCATCATGCTGAGCGACACCAGGGCCGCCGCGAGCCGGGCCAGGGGCTCGGGCAGGTTCCGGAGGCAGAAGGCCAGGCCGGTGTAGGCGTAGTAGGCGAGCCGCTTCTGGAGGTTGCTGCCGACGAACTTCGGCACGGCGCGACCGGGCGCTGCCCGCGCGACCGGCTAGGACAGCGAG
>JBOGFV010000187.1:0-1586 GCA_050743525.1 Acidimicrobiales bacterium | reverse complement strand
GGCCAGCGCCGTGTTGGAGGTCGAGCGCGACGGGCTCGCCTACTGGGTCTCGGCGTTCCGAGAGTGCTTCGAAGAGTCGGGGGTGCTGCTCGCATGCGGCCCCGACGGCGCGGCCCTCAGCTTCGAGGACCCGGCCACCTCGACGCGCTTCGAGGACCACCGCGACGCGCTCAACGCCGGCGAGCGCTCCTTCCTCGACATCTGCGAGGCCGAGGCCCTGACCCTCCCGGCCGACGCCCTGCACTACGTCGGCCACTGGATCACCCCGGTCGGGCCGCCCCGTCGCTACGACACCCGCTTCTTCGCCGCGCTCGCGCCCTCCGAGCAGGTGGCGGTGCACGACGACGTCGAGACGATCGGGCACATGTGGGTCGCGCCCTCCGACGCACTGGCCCAGCACGAGGCCGGCCAGCTCGAGATGCTGTTCCCGACCGTGTGGAACCTCCAGCTCCTGGGGCGCTTCGTCAGCCCCGACGAGCTGCTGGCGTCGGTCTCCGCCCTCGGCGGGGTGCCGACCTTCGAGCCCGAGGTGTCGGTCGACGAGCAGGGCCGCCGGCGGATGGTCGTCCCGCTCGACCCCTCCACGGTGGGTGGCGCCGACGACGGGACCTGAGATGGCCGGCCTCCCGGCCCCGCTTCCCCAGGAAGAGTCGCTCATCGGCCCCGAGGTGGTGGTCGGCGAGCCGGTCGAGGTGGCTGAGGGCGTGGTGCGACTCACCGCCGCCAATCCGGGCGTCATGACCGGACCGGGCACCAACACCTACCTGGTCGGGTCGGACGAGCTCGCCGTGATCGACCCGGGCCCCGAGCTCGACGGGCACCTCGACGGGATCGAACGGGCGGCCCGGGCCGCGGGCGGGCGGATCCGCTGGGTGCTGGTCACCCACCACCACCCCGATCATGCGCCGGCGGCCCGGCCGCTGGCCGACCGGACCGGCGCCCAGTACCTCGCCCACGGCCACCCCGAGGGCGTCGACCCCGACCGCAAGGTCGGCGGCGGCTTCGTGCTCGAGGGCCCGGGGTTCCGCCTCCGGGCCGTCCACACGCCCGGCCACGCGTCGGACCATCTGTGCTGGATGCTGGAGGAGCGCTCGATCCTGTTCTCCGGCGACCATGTGATGCAGGGCTCGACCGTCGTCATCAAGCCGCCCGACGCCAACATGACCGAGTACCTGGGCAGCCTGCGGGGGCTGCTCGAGCTCGACCCCCCGATCGCCGCCATCGCGCCCGGCCACGGGTCGATGATCGGCGACCCCGCCGCGGTCATCGACTCCATCGTCCGGCACCGGCTGGCCCGCGAGGAGGTGGTGGCCGCCGCACTCGCCGAAGCCGGCCCCTCCACCGTCGCGGAACTGATGCCGCGCGTCTATCCCGACGTCGACGAGAAGCTCGAGCCGGTCGCGCGCGGCTCGCTGTGGGCTCACTTGCAGAAGCTGGCCGCCGACTGCCGGGCCGCCCGGCGCGACGACACCGGGTCCGATCCGCTGCGCTCGACCGAGTCGAGCCGTTGGGAGGCGTTGGCCCGTTAAAGGGTGCGCGGAGAGGCACCAGCGCACCGCCCTTCTCGGGCGTCCGGGCGCTGAGCC
>JBOGFV010000186.1:0-2268 GCA_050743525.1 Acidimicrobiales bacterium | reverse complement strand
GGGGTGGCCGACGCGCTGTCCCATCCCACCTGGACGATGGGGCCCAAGATCACGATCGACTCCTCCACCCTGATGAACAAGGGGCTCGAGGTGATCGAGGCCCACGAGCTGTTCGCGCTGTCCTACGACCGGATCGATGTCGTCGTCCATCCCCAGTCGGTGGTCCACTCGATGGTCGAGCTTGCCGACGGATCGACCATCGCCCAGTTGTCGATGCCCGACATGCGGCTGCCCATCGGCTACGCCCTGGGCTGGCCAGAGCGGCTGCCACACGCCTTCGGCGCGATCGACTGGGGGTCGCCGTTGCGGCTGGAGTTCGAAGCGCCGGCCCGGACGGTGTTCGCCTGCCTCGATCTTGCGTACCGCGCCGGCCGGGAGGGGGGCCCCGCTCCGGCATGGCTCAACGCGGCGAACGAGGTGGCGGTCGCCGCCTGCTTGGACGGGCGGCTCCCCTGGCTCGGCATCGCCGAGGTGGTGGCAGCGACCTTTGACGCCTGCGACGGGTCCCCGCTCGCCTCGGTCGACGACGTGCTCGAGGCCGACCGGCGGGCCAGATCCCACGCCGGAGCTGCGGTCGAGCGCCGCTTGGCGGCTCTGTGAGCCCGAACGCGTGGGCGGTCGCGCGCCTGGGGGCCGTCCTCGCCGCGATCGCGGCCGCCTTCTGGATCGCGGGTCTCGGGGCCCTGCTGCTCTTCATCGTCGCCCTCGTGGTGATGGTGGTCTTCCACGAGCTGGGCCACTTCCTCACGGCCAAGTGGAGCGGGATGAAGGTGACCGAGTACTTCATCGGCTTCGGGCCGCGGTTGTGGTCCATCCGCCGAGGAGAGACCGACTACGGCGTCAAGCCGATCCTCGCCGGCGCCTACGTGAAGATCCCCGGCATGACCAACCTGGAGCAGGTCGATCCCGCCGACGAGCCGCGTACCTACCGTCAAAAGCCCTTCCGCAACCGGGTACTGGTGGCCAGCGCAGGCTCGATCATGCATTACGTGATGGCCTTCGTCCTGGCATGGGTCGCAGTCGTCACCTTCGGCGTGCCCTCGCGGACCCAGGTTCAGGTGGCCGGGTTCGTGAAGTGGTCGGGTCACAGCCAGACGGCGGCCCAGGCGGCCGGGCTGCGGGCAGGGGAGCGGATCCTCTCCGTCGACGGCACCGCGATCGGCACGACCTCCGCCCTCTCGTCGGCGATCCAGGCGACGCGCGGTCGGCCGGCGACGGTTGTGGTGACACAGCGGGGCCGTCAGCGGACCCTGGTGGTGCGACCTCAGGCGGGCCACACGGTGACCGCCGGGAGCACAGTACGAGAGGTGCTCGGCCCTTCTCCGAACGGCAAGAAGGACTGGCTGATCGGGATCGTGACCCAAGGGAGCCCGCTGTTCACGGCCGAAGCCCCGGTCCGGGCAGTCGGCACCGCCGCGATCGACATGGCGACCGTCACGAAGGCCACCGTGGTGGGCATCGCCCACGTCTTCTCGCCTGGCGGGGTGGGCGCACTGTTCAACCAGGTGACCAGCCCCCAGGCAGCCGCCCGTGCCTCGGCCAACCCCGCCAAGTCTCAGCGGGTCGGATCGATCGTGCAGGCCGGACAGTTGGCGGTCGACGCAGAGCACCACGGCGTCTACTACTTCCTTTCGGTCCTCATCGCGCTCAGCATCGTGCTCGGTCTGATGAACATGCTGCCGATGCTCCCCCTCGACGGCGGCCACGTGGTCATCGCGCTGTACGAGCGCGTCCGCACCCGCCGGGGTCGGCCCTACTACCAGGCCGACGTGGCCAAGCTGCTCCCGGTGGCCTATGCCTTCATGGCCGTGCTGGTGGTGGTGGTCGGCTCGGCCGTCTTCCTCGACATCGCCCACCCGGTCGCCAATCCCTTCGGCTACTAGCGTGAACGCGCGCCGCGGGCGCTGCCGGGCACGGCAGAATGGTGGTTGATGGACCTCTTTACCGGCCTGCTCGCTCCCCGGCGCAAGACTCGCCAGATCCACGTGGGCGACGTCGCCGTCGGCGGCGGCGCCCCGGTGTCGGTGCAGTCGATGACCACGACCAAGACGGCCGACGTCGAGGGCACCCTGGCCCAGATCTACGCCCTGGCGGCGGCCGGCGCGGACATCGTCCGGTGCACCTGCAACGAGGGGCCGGCCGCGGAGGGGTTGGCCCAGATCGTCCCCCGCTCGCCGGTGCCGATCGTCGCCGACATTCACTTCCACCACGAGATGGCGCTCGCCGCGCTGGAAGCCGGGGTGCAGGGCTTGCGGCTCAACCCCGGAA
>JBOGFV010000185.1:0-28581 GCA_050743525.1 Acidimicrobiales bacterium | reverse complement strand
GTGGTGCCGATCCTCCAGTCCGGAGGTCGGGGCGGGCCCACGGGGCCGGCCCGGGCGCCCGGGCGCTCGGTCAGCGCGGCGGGAGCAGATCGGCGATCAGCCATCCGACGAGCTCGTCGATCCGGTCCCGGATCGGGCGGACCTCCTCGATCGGCAGTCCAGCCGGATCGGGCAGATCCCAATCGAGGTAGCGCTTCGCTGGGTAGACGGGACAGGCGTCCCCGCAGCCCATCGTGACGACGACGTCGACCTCTTCCACGACCTCGTCGGTGAGTCCCTTGGGCGTCTCGGCGCTGACGTCGATCCCCAGCTCTGAGAGCGCTCCGACCACGGCGGGGTTCAAGGTTTCGGCGGGATCCGAGCCCGCGGAGTGGATGATGACGTCAGCCCCGGCCCGCCGAGCCAGCAGGGCAGCGGCCATCTGGGACCGCCCGGCGTTGTGGGTGCAGAGGAACAGAGCTCCGGGTCGACTCAGGGTCACCCGATCGGGCCGTCCGTCATCCACCCCGGTTCGGCTGTTGGTCTCGCTCCGATCGGGACGCCGTTCCCAGACCCGGGAAGCGCCCCGACCTCTTTGCCGATGTCCTCGAGGGTTCGGTCGCCGATCTGTTCAGACCGCCGGCCCTGTTCGGCAACGGCCTGTGGATAGAGCGCTCGAACGATCCCGAAGCCGAGGGCGCCACCGACCACCTGGGCGGCGATGAAGACGAGAACCGAGCCGGGCGCGATGCCGGCGAAGGTGTTCGAGAACATGCGCCCTGCGGTTATGGCCGGATTGGCAAAGCTGGTCGACGACGTGAAGAAGTAGGCGGCGGCGATGTAGGCGCCGACGGCCGCCGGCACCAGGCGGCCCCGTCCGGTCCGGGCCAGGGCGAAGATGACCAAGACGAGACCGAGCGTCGCGACGACCTCCGAGAGGAAGTGGGCTCCCGAGGCTCGCCGGTGAACCGAGATCGAGACAGCCGCCTTGGAGAACATGAGGTTGGCGAGGACCGCCCCGCCTATGCACCCGGCGAACTGGGTCGGCACGTAGAGCACGGTGTCGCTCCAGGACGAGTGACCGAGCGCCGTGTCGACGATCGACACCACCGGATTGAGGTGGGCCCCCGAGACCGGAGCGAAGATCAGGGTGATGACGAAGAGTCCGGCGCCAGTGACCAGGGCGCTCTCGAGGAGCTCGAGACCGATCGCTCCGGGTGACAGCTGTTGGGCGGCGATCCCGGAGCCGATCACGACCGCCGCCAGGGCGGCGGCGCCGACGAACTCGCCGACGAGGCGCCTCCAGAGCGCCACCTTGTCCAACGCCCGGACCTCGGGGCGGTCCCGACCGTTCAGCAGCAAGCCGAGTCGGCGGGAGAGGCGAGGCCAGCCCGGGCCCCGCAGCACCCGCCCGGACCGGCCTGGACCTCGGGGCTCCTGATCGGCTCGTCGGCGTCGGCGAGCACCGTGTAGACCTCCCAGGGCGTCCCGTTGGGATCGTCGACCCAGATCTTGTCCTGGAGGGCGTAGCAACAGGCGACCTGTTCTTCCAAGGCGGTCTCGAGACCGGCATCGGACAGCCGCACCTGGGCCGACGCCACGTCGTGGCTGCCTCCGACTTCGACGCCCAGGTGGTTGAGCGCGCCGGCGACCCCGAACTCCCTGGTCTCACCCTCGATCAGCACCAACTTGAGCGGAGGGTCATCGATCGCGAAGTTGGCGTAGCCGGGCCGGAGCTTGGCCGGCTCGGTCGCAAACAGCCGGGTGTAGAAGCGCACGGCTTCGTCCAGGTCCGAGACGTTGAGAGCGAGTTGCACCCGGGACACGGTGACCTCCAGTACATTGACATCTCTCGATCTGAGTATCCACAATACATCGACTGCTGTCAATAGGAGGATCCGGGTGGCGAACCGCCGACCTCAAGTGGGCCAGGCCGAGGTCCGCTCGCTGTGCTGTGGCGCCCTGACCGAAGCACCACTGAGCGAGGGGGATGCGACCGTCCTCGCCAGCGTCCTCTCGGCGCTCGGCGACCCGGTGCGCCTCCGCCTGCTGTCCCTGGTCGCATCGCGCGACGAGGTGTGCAGTTGCGACCTCGAGGCACCCCTCGGCAAGAGCCAACCGACCATCTCGCATCACACTCGCGTGCTCGCTCGAGCCGGCCTGATTGTCGGTGAGCGGCGCGGGAAGTGGATGTGGTGGCACGTGGTCCCCGAGCGTCTCGTCGCGGTCCGCCGGGTGCTGGGAGAGGCCGGGTGACCCGATCGGGGCTCGATCGACCCGATGATTCCGCGACGTCCGAGCGGGAGCGCCATTGGAACAGCGCCTACAGGGCCAGCGGGGTCGAGGGGGTGAGCTGGTTCCAGGAGGTGCCGACCCGGTCCTTGGAGATGATCGAGGCGCTCGGGATCCACACGGATGATCCGGTCATCGACGTCGGCGGTGGCGCCTCGACCCTGACCGACCGGCTGGTCGAGAAGGGGTTCGGGGACATCACGGTGCTCGACGTCGCCGCGGAAGCCCTTGACGCCAGCCGTCGGCGGCTCGACGGGACCGCCGCTGTCACGTGGCTGCACGACGACGTGCTCTCGTGGGAGCCACGGCGGCGTTTCGGGCTGTGGCACGACCGGGCCGTCTTCCATTTCCTGACCGACGAGAGCGACCGGGCCCGGTACCTGACGACGCTCGCATCAGCGCTTCGTTGCGCCGGAGCCCTCGTGCTGGCGACGTTCGCGGCCGACGGCCCCGAGCGTTGCTCGGGCCTGCCGGTCGCCCGTTACAGCGCCGCCGAGCTCAGCGAGGCGATCGGCCCTTCTTTCGAGGTGGTCCGGCAGGGCCGGGAGCGGCACGCCACCCCCTCGGGTGCGGTGCAGCCATTCGTCTGGCTGGCGGCCCGCCGGCGATCCGATTGAGTCGCCGAACGAGCAGCGAAGCGCCGAGCCCGGCCCGGGCGTGGCCGAGGCCGGCGAATGGTGAGCCAGGAGCGGCCCGGTGACTGCGGCCCGGTCAGCTCAGGGCCGGATCGCCGACTCCGGCGGTCGAATGTGGTTCCGTGCCCAGTCCTCGCTCGAGCCTCTTCCTCCGCTGCTGCGCCGACTGGTTGAGCATGATCCCCGTCGCCACCACCGAGATGAGCAGGCTGGCGATCAGGAAGACAGCGCCACCGGCGTGGGTGTCGCTGAGCGTGTGCTCGGGGGCGATGGTGCTCGAACGTGCGATCAGAACCGCGCCGAGGACGACCTCCAGGACCGTGCCGACCCCCATGACCACGTATCGGGCCCGGAACGACGGTTGGTTGGCCAGCCGGTCCGCCCCTCCGACCATCGGCCACCACAGCAGGCACCCGAACGTGAACATCAGCACGTGGGTCAGGTTGTGCACGACGTCGTGTCCGAGGGAGTACCGGTAGAGGGGCGTCAGGAAGTCGATGTACATCGATCCGTAGTAGAGGGCGGCGGCCACCACGAGCGTGGTCAGGGCCCGGAAGATCGAGCTGTGGAGGATGCGGATGATCCGGACCTGCAGCCGACGACCCGCTGCCTGGATGGCGAGGGTGATCGGGGCGCCGAAGGCCAACAACGGCGGGGCGACCATCATGATGGTCAGGTGCTGGATGACGTGGACGGAGAAGTTCTGGTCGTCATAGGACGCCAGCCCCGAGACCAGGGCGATGTCGAGGACGAGGATCCCGAACAGGAACGAGATCGACCGGCGCTTTGACCACGTCCGGTCCCGGGCCCGGAGGCGAAGGACGCACCACAGGTAGGCGGCGACGGCCAACACCTGGACGGCGAACGCGACATCGGCGTAGGGGTCGCGGAACTGCCACGCGCCGAACAACTGGCCGACCCGGACGGGGGGCGATCGGAGAGCCGCGAGGATCACCATGACCGGCGCCCGAGCCGATCGCAGTGGGCTCGTCCGGGGGCCTCGCCGCGAGGGCAGCGGCGAGCGGCGTGCCGGAGCGCAGGACGGGGTCTCGGTGCGTGGGTGGGCATTGGTCGCGCGTGATGGCGGTGGGGGCCTGGTCACTCGTGGTCCCGCAGGATCGCGGTGCCGGCCGGCCCCGAGTATGCAGCGAACCCGACGGACGAGAGCCGCGATGGCTTCGACCAGCGCAAACGGTGATCCCCGGCGCAGCACGCGCACTCCGAACGGGCCGTCTTAGGCTGATGACCAGCAGTGAGCGCCCTCGAACCCGCGGCAGACGAACTGGACACGGAGGTTCCCCTGGAACTCGGCGGTGAGTCCGCGTGCCTGGCGCCGCTGGTGTGCTCCGAGTGCGGTGCCGTCGCCGGTGATGGCCCCCACCGTCCCGAGTGTCCGCTCACACCCGTCTCGAAGTAGGAGGCCGATGGGGGGACTGCTCGGGCTCGAGGGGCTGCGCCGTTCCTACGGCCCGGTCGTGGCGCTCGACCACCTGTCCTTCGAGGTGCCCGCCGGGCAGGTGGTCGGCTTCCTGGGCCCGAACGGGGCGGGGAAGACCACCACCATGCGGGCCGTCTTCGGCCTCACCGACCTCGACGCCGGCACGGTCACCTGGAACGGCGGACCGGTCGGCCAGGCCGAGCGGCGCCGGTTCGGCTACATGCCCGAGGAGCGGGGCCTGTATCCGGGAATGCTGGTCGGCGAGCAGGTCGAGTACCTGGGGCGGCTGCACGGCCTCGGCCCGGCGGCCGCGTCCGTCGCCGCCACCGCCTGGATGGAGCGGCTCGAGATCGCAGAGCGCCGGAACGACAAGGTGGAGCAGCTCTCGCACGGCAACCAGCAGCGGGTCCAGCTGGCCGCGGCCCTGGTCCACGAGCCCGAGCTCCTGGTCCTGGACGAACCCCTCTCGGGCCTGGACCCGACCGGGATCGACGCCATCGGCCGGGTGCTCGTGGAGAGGGCCAGGGCCGGATGCTGCGTCCTGTTCAGCAGCCACCAGCTCGACCTGGTCGAGGAGCTGTGCGACCGGGTGACGATCATCGACCATGGCCGGCTGGTGGTCTCGGGGACCGTCGACGAGCTGGCCACGAGCGGCCCGCGGCGGCTCGAAGTGCGGATCGAAGGGGAGCGGAGCGCGGACTGGGCCCGGGGCCTTCCCGGTGTGGCCGTCTCGGAGGTCGCCGGCGGGGCGGCCCGCCTCGTCCTCGCCGAGACCGCCGACAGCGACGCGGTGCTCCGGGCGGCCATGGCCGTCGGCCGGGTCACCCAGTTCACGTTCGCGCGCCGCCGCCTCTCCGAAGTGTTCCGGGAGTCGTTCGGGTGAAAGTGCTCGTCGGTGTGCTGGTCGCGGCGCTCGTGGTGGCCCGCATCGGCTTCTACGTCCACCGTCGGCACCGGCGGGCGGAGCGCCGGGCCGCGGCAGCCCCGGTTGCCGCGCCGGAAAGTCGCGCCGCCGCCCGCCACCCCCGGCTGCGCCGGATCGAGAGCGGCCTGGGCGACGTCGGCCTGGTGGCGGGCCGAGAGATCCGGGAGCGGGTGCGGGGACGCATCTTCCGGGTCGGCACCATCATCATGCTGGCCGGGGTGGCCGCCGCCGTCGTGATCCCGACCATCCACTCGAGCAGCGGTGGCCTGACCCCGCAGCGCGTCGGCGTCGTCGGCAGCCTGTCCCCGGACGGTCACCAGGTCGTCGTGGCCGCCGCCAGGGCGAACGACGACAAGGTCGCCCTGGTCGACGAGCCCTCGACCAGCCATGCGAAGGCCGACTTGCGGACCGGCCGGGTGGACCTCGTCATCGTGCACTCGAACGAGATCCTGCTGGAACAGCCGCTCAGCTCGAAGCACTCGCCGGCCGACTCGGGGCTGGTCAACCAGGTGGCCCAATACCTCGGGGTCCTGCGGGCCTACCGGCAGGCCGGCCTCACCGCGTCCCAGGTCGAGCACGTCAACAACTACCAGCCCGTCGCAGTGTCGAGCCTGGCTCCGGGATCGAAGGGGGTCACGCGGGCCAAGGCCACCTCGGTGGTCGGGATCGTTCTGCTGTTCTTCATGCTCACCCAGTACTGCACCTGGATCCTGATCGGGGTCATGCAGGAGAAGTCGAGCCGGGTGGTCGAGGTCCTCCTGGCGGTGGTCCGTCCGATCCAGCTGCTGGGCGGCAAGGTGATGGGGATCGGCGCCGTCGCCCTGGGGCAGGCCGGGCTGATCGTCGGATTCGCCCTCGCGCTCGGGGCGGCCGTCGGATCGGACCTGCTGCACGGCACCGCGCCCCTGGAGCTGCTCTCGGAGCTTCTGTGGCTGGTGCTGGGCTACGCCTTCTACTGCTGGGTCTACGCGGCCGCCGGCTCCACCGCCGAGCGCCAGGACCAGGTCCAGACGCTCGCGCTGCCGCTCAGCCTCCCGATCCTCTTCGGGTACATCTACTCGATCGGCGTGGTCAGCTCTGGCAGCGCCAACGCCTTCTTCGAGGTGCTCGCCTTTCTCCCGCCGACCGCGCCGTTCTGCATGTCGGCCCTGGTCGGCCTCGGCCAGACGACGTGGTGGCAGTTCGTCCTGTCGGCGCTGATCAGCATCGGCGCCACTGCCGGGGTGGCCGTGTTCGCGGCCCGCATCTATCAGCGGGCGGTGCTCCGCACCGGAGGTCGGGTCCGCATCCGCGAGCTCCTCCGAACGTCTGGATCGTCCTAGAGAGCGAGCCGCCGGGACGGGGTTGTCGGGCTTGGCTGGGTTGGTTGGGTTGGTTGGGTTGGCCGCCAGGGCGAACCGCGGGACTACGGGTCCTGGAGCTGGTTGGCCTTCGCGACCCGGCCAAGCCAGTGGGCGCTGGGCTTCGGACTCCGGGCAAAACTCGAGCGGTCCACCGCCACCAGGCCGAAATGGGGTCGGTATCCGAGGGCCCATTCGAAGTTGTCGAGCAGGCTCCAGTAGAGATATCCGCCCACGGTCACGCCGTCGGCGATGCACCGGAGCACCCCTTCGAGCGTCTCGTGGACGTAGCGGATCCGGTCCCGGTCGTCCTCGGTGGCGATGCCGCACTCGGTCACGATCAGTGGCACCGCTCCGCCGGTCAGGTCCCAAGCCCTGCGAAGGGTCGCCTCGAGGGCGTCGGGCCACCGTTCGTATCCCATGGTCTCGACGATCCGGCTCCCGGGCTCGGGGCGGACCGCGCCCCCGGGCCCGAACTGGGCGCGGCTGTAGGTCTGGACGCCGAGGAAGTCGTCGCCGTCGGTCACCTCCAGGAAGATGTCCTGCATCGAGCGCCGGACCCGATCCCGATAGGCCTCTCCGCCCGGGCGGGCCTGATAGTCGGTCATCGCCAGGGTCAGGCCGACCGGCACGCCGGGCGCGCCCGTGCGGATGGCCTCGACACCCAGACGGTGGGCCCGCAGGAAGACGCGGTTGGCCTGGCGGCGCCGTTCCACCGAGCGCTCGCCGGGCGGAAAGGCGCCGACGAGGTAGCCGGACAGGGCGACGATGTTGGGCTCGTTCAGGGTGCAGGCCGCCCCCATGACCGGGGCCAGCGCGGCCGCGGCCCGCTCACAGAAGGAGGCGAACCGGTCGGCCGTCCGGTCCTCGGCCCACCCTCCGTCGGCGGCGACCCATCGGGGTGTCGTGAAGTGGTGGAACGTGATCATGGGCTGGACGCCCCGCTCCAGCAGCGCTGCGCCGAGCTGGCGGTAGTGGTCGAGGGCCGCGGTCGACCAGGCGCCCGCCTCGGGCTCGATGCGGCTCCATTCGATCGAGAACCGGTAGGTGTTGAGTCCGAGGTCGGCGACCAGGGCCACGTCGTCTCGCCAGCGGTTCCAGCTGTCGCAGGCATCGCCGCTCGGCTCCCGGACCCCGCTCCCGGGGGTGTGCTCCCATTGCCACCAGTCGTTGTTCCAGCACCCGCCCTCGATCTGGTGGGCGGCGGTCGCCACGCCCCAGCGGAAGCCCTCAGGGAAAGTCGGCACCTCGGTCCTCCGGTGTGGTGGCGTGAACGGATGCCGGCCCGACGCCTCTTACGCGGGCAGGCCAGCCTCGACCGGTTTGGTCGGGCCAGCATCATGGCTGCTCCCGATCGAGACAGCCGGCGGCCGGTCGGGGGAGCGGATGGCCAGGAGCGAGATGACCACGGCGCCCAAGGCGATCGCCGCACCGACCTCGAAGGCGGTCGTGTAGCCGTGGGTGGTCGCGACACCGGCGGCCTGGCGGGTGAGGTGACCGTGCCCGACGATGACCAGCTGTTGGGCCCTGGACTTGGTCGCGTCGATCGCGATCGTTGCCAGCACCGCCAGGCCCAGAGCTCCACCGACCTGCTGGCCGGTGTTCAGCAGCGCCGACGCGAGGCCCGTCTCCTCGGGACGGACCCCCGAGACGCCGGTCAAGGTCAGCGGGACGAAGGTGCAACCCATGCCGATCGCGATCATCAGCAGAGGCCCCAGAATGTCGATGTAGGTGCTGGTGACGCTCAATCGGGACAACCAGGCCAGCCCGACGACGGCGAACGCCGGTCCGACCAGCAGCGGGATCCGGACCCCGACCTTGCCGACCGACCGAGCGATCAGCGCTGCGGCCAGCCCGATGCCCGCCGTCATGGGGAGGAAGCCCACCCCGGCCTTGATCGGGCTCCATCCGAGGACGTTCTGGAGGAACTGGGTGAGGAAGAAGAACATCGAGAAGACCGCTGTCCCGATGCACAGCATGATCGCGTAGGAGGCCGATCGGTTCCGGTCCGAGAAGATCGAGAGCGGCATGAGCGGGCCGGTCGTCCTGGTCTCGATCAGCACGAACGAGATCAGGAGCACCGCCGCACCCACCAGGGGAGCGAAGGTGCCGGGACTTCCCCACGAGTGAGTGGCGGCATGGGAGAGCCCGTAGACCAGGGCGAGCATGCCGCCGGTCACCGTCACGGCTCCCGGGACATCAAGGTTGCCGGACCTCGTCTCCGCCTCGCTCATCGCGCGCGGGGTGAGAAAGACGATGGCGGCACCGATCGGCACGTTGACGAAGAAGATCCAGCGCCACGAGACGTAGTCGGTGAAGATGCCGCCCAGGAGGAGTCCAACGCCGCCGCCCGCCGCCGCCATCGCGGCGTAGACCCCCATGGCCCGGTTCCGTGACGGGCCCTCGGGGAAGTTGGTGGCGATGAGCGAGAGCGCGGTCGGCGAGGCGATGGCACCGCCGACCCCCTGGAAACCTCGGGTGATGATCAACCATGCATCGGAGGTGGCCAGACCGCCCAGCAACGAGGCCAACGCGAACAGCGCAATGCCGATCATGAACATCCGGCGTTTTCCGAAGAGGTCGCCGGTGCGGCCGCCGAAGAGGAGCAGGCCGCCGAAGGTGAGGGAGTAGGCGGTGATCAGCCACTCAAGGTTGGCGTTGGAGAAGTGGAGGCTCCGGTGAATGGTCGGGAGCGCGACGTTCACGATGGTGGCGTCCAGGATGATCATCAGCTGCGCGCCACAGATGAGCGCGAGCGCGAGGCCCAGGTGCGATGGCTGGTCGTGATGTGCCGAACCTTCAGGGGTGTGGGACACCGGTCCTCCATTCCGAGGCGGGCGATCCACCTCGCCGGGCTTGCGCTCGCCCCACCCGCCGAAGATCCTGCACGGGGCCCATCGGCACCGGAACACCGTAGGGCGAGCGGGTGGAGCAGACCATAGGTCCGACCTCAGAGCCGATCGGTGACCGGATCCTGCCGCGTCAGGTCGTCGACCTCCTCGAAGAGGTCGACCGAGACCAGTTCCGCCTCTTCGAAGGGCGATCCGCCCGGGTCGGCCCAGAAGGACTCGAGGTCATCCTTGGACCGCCAGCGCGCGATGGCAACGAAGTGCTCATCGTCGTCGGCCGGCGCGAGGAGGGTGCTGCCCATGGCGCCTCGATGGTCTCGGCGGATCCGCAAGGTGCCGTCATGCCACCACGCGGCAAAGTTCGCTCGCCGCTCGGAGTCGACCCTCCATCGGTAGATGACGCGGATCATTCGGTCGGCCACAGTGAGGATCGGCTCTCGAAGCGCTGGATCCCCGGTGTCTTACGCTGGGCTCAGCTCGTCGCGGACGTCCAGATTGCGAAACTGCCGGCCAGCCATCTTCTCGGAGAGGAGCTGGCTCAGCTCTGCGGTGAGGGGGTAGTTCGACTGTGCCATCGCCTTCTCGTAGGAGTCGAACTCGTTGATCACGACATAGGTCCCAGGACGGTCACGGTCCGCCGTCACGATCATCGTGGTGGACGTCATGACCTCGGGATGCTCCCTCCGGAACGGCCCGGGCGCGTCCCTGAGCGCATCGATGTCGCAAGTCTCGAACTCCACCAACTGCACGAACTTTGACACGTCCGAATCTCCCTCCCTCGCGGGCCGATCGGGCCACGGTACTCGCCGTCAGCCGCCGCTTGACGTGGCTATCCCGTGAACAGGCTGGGGTGAGGACGGGCCGGCGGAGTCGTGAAGAACGGCCTGACGAGGGTCTCCATCAGCTCGTCGACGGTCGCGCGGCAGGCCGGGTCGGCCAGGAGGCTCCGATCCTCGTCGGGGTCCTCGACCACGTCGAACAGCTGGCACGGGTTGAGGGCATCCTCGTCGACGACGATCTTGTGGCGTTCGGTCGTGAAGGCGGCGAATCCCCAGTTCTCGCTGGCCGTGAACATCCTTCGGGTCTCCATCTCCCCTCTCATCTGGGGCAACAGCGATCGGCCCTCGCTCAGCTCGACCGCGGGGGCGAGGCCGATCTCGCGCACGGTCGCCGGCACGTCGATGTGCTCGACGAGGGAGTCCACGACGCGAGGATCACATCCACCGGGCGGCCGCACGATCAGCGGCACTCGGACCGCTGGCTCGTAGAGGACGCACTTCGACATCATCGAATGGCTCCCGGCCATCTCCCCGTGGTCGCTCGTGTAGAACACCCACGTTCGATCGAGCTCGCCGCGATCCTCGAGCGCCCGGAGGATCGCGCCAACCCCTTGGTCGATCAGCGTGACATCGGCGGCGTAGGCGCGGCGCATGCCCGCGATCGCGGCGTCGGTCATGGTCTCAGAATCGGAGACCCACAGAAAGGACTCGAGGATCGCTCGGTAGCGGCCGGTGCCCTCGAGGTCGGGACGCCGGGTCGACCTTGGCATCGAGATCTCGACGTCCCGGTAGGCGTGGACGGCTTCCTTGGGGGCGTCCCAGGGGTCGTGGGGGCCCGGGAACCCGACGAACAGGAAGAAGGGCTCGGGTCGGTCGTAGTGCTCGATCCACTCGGCCGCCTTCGCCCCGTGCCACACGTCGATGTAGGCGTCGAGGGGGATGGGCATCGGCGTGGCGTCCCACATGGGGACCCGCTTGGTCGCGTTTTGCCCGTCCTCGTTCTCGCCCTGGTAGCTGCGATCGGCCACATGGCGGCGATAGACCTCCAGGAGCCCGCGGTCGGCCAGCTGGTCGGTGTAGCGATTGGGGATCGGGCCGATGAACTTGTCGGTCGTCTCGGCGACCTCGGTGAAGCCGAGGCCCTGGAGGCGCGGGGCGAGGTCGTCGGTGTGGCCGGCCTCGAGGCCTTCGTCGCGGTACAGGTGGGCCTTACCGATGAGGGCCGTGTGGTAGCCGGCCTCCCGCAGCGCCCAGACGTAGGTGGGGGAGTCCGGGTCGATCTCGGCCCAGTTGTCGTAGACTCCGTGATCGCGCACGTACCGCTCGGTCATGAACGAGGCGCGGGCGGGCATGCACAGTGGGCCCTGGCAGGACACCCGGGAGAACCGCACGCCGTGCGCGGCGAGCCCGTCGAGGGCGGGGGTCCGCAGGCTCGGGTCGCCGGCACAGCCCATCATGTCGGCGCGGTGCTGGTCCGACATCACCACCACGATGTTCGGTGCGATCGACACGATGTCTTCCTCGTTCCACCCTCGGGAGGTCGTGGGACCTCGGTCGATTCCAGCCCGGGCCGGCCCATCCCCGCAACCGTCAGGGACGGCCCGACCATTTGGCCCATGATCTGCGGGTGCTCGACGTCCCCCGCTCGTGGTCGGAGCTGACCCCGGACTGGATGACCGGCGCCTTGGCCCGGGACTTCCCCGGTGCGGTGGTGAGTGAGCTGCTCGCCGACGACATCACCGAGGGCACGAACGACCGGGCCCGGGTCCGCCTGGGCTACCGGTCCGGGAACGGGCCCGAGCGCGTCTTTGTGAAGCGGGAGGGCAGCCTGGTGAACCGCCTGGCGTTGCTGGCCCTCGGGGCGGTGCAGAACGAGGCGCGCTTCTTGGCGTCCGGCGCACCGCTGCCCCTCGAGCATCCGGCGCCCTATGCGGTGGCCACCCGGCGGCGTCGGCTCGCCACCGTGGTGGTGATGGAGGACGTGACGACGAGAGCCGGCCGGCCCAACGACCTGACGGCCGGGCTCTCGGTTGGCCAGGTCCACCAGGGCCTCGACGGCCTGGCCCGGCTCCATGGCCAGTCCTGGGACCGGCCCCTGCCCCCGTCGCTGCGGTTCCTGCGTCCGTGGCGGCTGGGCCGCGTCTGGGCGCCGGTGTCCTTGGGCAGCCTCACCAGAGCGGTCCGGCTGCTCCGCTCCCGGGGCCGCGCCGAGCTCCTCCCGAGCGGGGTGCGGGTCGCCGACCTGGAGCGAGGTTTCCGTCGTTGGGCGTCGATCGCCGCGACCAGACCGCTGACCGTTCTGCACGGCGACCCCCATCCAGGGAACACGTACGCGCTCTCCGGAGAGCGGATCGGCTTCTATGACTGGCAGCTGGTCCGGACCGGGAACTGGTCGCACGACGTCGGCTACTTCATCGTCTCGAGCCTGAGCGTGGCCGAGCGCCGGGACGAGGAGCGGGCATTGCTGGGCGCCTATCTCGACGAGCTCGGGAGGAGCGGCGTGGCGGCCCCCGATTTCGGCGACGCTTGGGCGCGCTACCGCCAGACCCCCGCGTACGGGCTCGGCGCGTGGCTCCACACGCTGTCGGGGGGCACGTTCCAACCCGCCGAGCAGTGCCTCGCCGCCATCGAGCGCTTCGGGGCCGCCTATGGCGACCACGTCGCGGGCCCAGCTTGAGCGGTGGCGGGCCAGAAGATCGGGCCCACCGGTGGTCTGAGCAGCTGCTACCGCCGCGCCGCGGTGGTGGCGCTGACCGGGATCGTCCTCAGCTCGTGCGGGACCAGCGGACCGGCTCGCTCAGCGGGGACCGGGCTGAAGGGTCATCGGCCTGCTCCCACGACCACCACCACCACGACTCCCCCAACGACCACGACATCGACAACCGACCCGGGCCTGTTGGCGCAGACCGACGTCGAGCCGTCCAACGGCGCGTCCCTGCAAGCCGAGATGGGCCAGCTGTGGCAGGCCATCGTCGACGGCTCATTCGATGAGGCCCGACCCCTGTTCTTCCCCCCGACCGCGTACCTTCAGATGAAGACGGGCGTGATCAGCGACCCGGCCACGGACTACGCCGACCGGCTCATCGCCTTCTACTCGCTGGACCTGTCCGCCTACCGGGATCTGGTGGCCCAACCGGGTTCGGGGGCCCGGCTGGTCGGCGTGCTCGTGAACCCGGGCGACGCCGCCTGGATCGGGCCGCACACCTGCGAGAACCTCATCGGCTATTGGCATCTGCCGGGGCTCCGGCTGGTCTACCAGGTCGGCTCGGCCACCTACTCGTTCGCGGTGGCGTCGCTGATCTCGTGGCGCGGGGTCTGGTACGTCGTGCACCTCGGTCCCAACCCCCGGCCCGAGAACGTGGGCACGGTCGACCAGCCGGCCTCCGGGCCCGGGACGCCGGGACCCCCCGGAGGCTGCTGACCGGCGGATCGGGGCCCCGGGTCAGGTCGGGCCGGGCGGGATCTGGCCGCTCGAGGAGATCGGGGCGGCCGCTGACCCGAAGTCCGCTGCGGAGAGCTGGTTGACGAACCGAGCCGCCGCCCCTGCGGGGTCCACCGACGGCTCTCCGGCGCCGCTCAGCAGCAGCGAGATGAACTGCCCGCTGACGAAGGAGCCGTCGGCGTTGAGGGTCACCTTCAGGATGCCCGACAGGTCGAGGTCGCCGCTGGTGGCGAAGTCCTGCCAGGTGGCGAAGTCCCCGAGGCTGTAGGCGATGAGGTGGCCCTTGTAGAACTCCATCCCCCGCAGCACGTGCGGTCCGCTCGCGATGACCAGATCGGCACCGTCGTCGATGGCGGCGTGCGCGAAGGCCTCGGGGTTGCCGCGGTCCTCGCCGACATAGGTCTCCTCCTGGCCGGTCACGTGGTCGGCCGAGGCACCCTCGGCGCCGCTGTGCATGTAGACGACCACCACGTTGGCTTCGGTCTTGGCCTGCCGGATCAGCTGGCCGGCGGTCGTGAAGTTGAGCATGTCGTTGAGGTTCGGGTAGGGCGCGAAGGCGACGAACGCCACCTTGGTGGATCCGTCGGTCACGATGCCGATCTGGCCGGGCAGCCCGGACTGGGTGATGCCGGCCGCCTGCAGGGCGGCCGAGGTGTCGGCCTGGCCGGCGGACCCGTAGTCGTGCGAGTGGTTGTTGGCGCTGTTGAGCACGGTGAACCCCGCTTGCCGCAAGATCTGCGCGTACGACGTGGGGGTTCTGAACGCGAAGCAGTTCGTCGAGGTCGGAGCGCACTTCGACGTCGTCTGATCGGTGAGCGTCCCCTCCAGGTTGCCGAACACGACCGGCGCGCTGAGGGCGCTCTCGACCCCCTGCAGGTAGGTGGAGGGGTTCGGAGGCAGATCGGGGGTGTTGCCCAGCTCGGTGTCACCGACCGCGGCGATGGTCACCGAGTTGAGGTGCGTGGTGGTCGTGGTGCCTTTGGCCGCCCCGGGGCCGCCTCGCCGGTGCGGGCCGGAGGTCGAGGTCGAGGTCGACCCGGCCGGCTTGGCGCCGGAGTGTCCGAGGACGACGACGATGGCGAAGATCGCTCCGACCAAGCTGGCGAGCAACGCCACGACGACCGCTCGGCGCACCAAGTAGACGGAACGGCTCACCCGACGCCGGTGGGTCGGCGGGCTCATCGCCTGCCTCGCCCTACCACGGCTGCTGCCCAGACCCGGGGGTCCGGACGAACACCGCGAAGAAGTCCTTGGTGCTCGGGTACAGGAACCGGTTGGAGATCTGGTTCGGGTTGGGGACGAACAGGGACGGCGAGACCGCCCCGGGGCCGCCGTAGGAGACGAAGATCGGCCACTCGGGGTTGATGTCGAGCTGCATCCCTCGGACCGAGCCGGCGGCGACCAGGATCCTGGCCAGGCTGGCAGCGGTCTGGGCCGATGCGGCCACGTAGATGATGTTGCCTCGCGCGTCGATCCCGAGACCGGTTCTCCAGACCGCCGGGACGCCCCCCAGGGTGACCCCCCACTGGTTGGGGTCCGTCGACGCGGGGGTCGGGTCGCCTGTGTCGACCAGCATCGGGAGGTTCTGGCGGGCCATCGCGACGTCGGGACCGGGCGTCGGGCCGCCCTGCCAGTCCACGATGTCCACGTGGCCGTCGGCGTAGGAGACCACCGTGGCGAGCCCGTTCACCATCGGGAAGTACAGCGTGTTGTGGACGTAGAAGCCGCCGGCGCTGTCGGACTCGTAGAAGCCGGAGTTGAACGTGGCCAGCAGGTCGGGCCACGCCGACTGCGGCACCATCTCAGGTCCCCGGTTCAAGGTGGTGTCGCCCGGTCCCTTGTACCCCGGGTACAGGGCCAGTTGGGTCGCCGTGGTACGGATCCAGGCGGCGTAAGCGACGACGCTCGGGTCCGACGGGGTCGGTCGGAACGTGGTCGTGAGGATGGCGGCCGGTCCGTCGTCCCAGGTGTCCACCGGCACCCACCGGCCCTCTCCGGGCAGGGCTGGGGAGATGATGGGGGCGATGGAGGACGGCAGGTACGGCGGCGGCACGCTCGTGGTGGTGGTCGGCCGGGGGGGCACCGACGTGGACACGGCGCTGGCTCGGTGCCGGCCCGGCATCGGTCCCGAAGCGAGCTGGAGAACGATCACCACTGCCGCGGCGACGAGCAGCAGGCAGGCGACGACCGCGGCCCGGCGGCGGCGGACCTGCCGACGGCGGCGGGCCCGCGAGCCTGGACGGATCTGTCCCCTGGACGGCTCGAGTTCCGTCACGACGAGAAGCCGGCGGCCGACGTGAAGACGAAATATACGCGGGGGGCCGGATCTGACCCAGTACCGAAGATCGCCGGCCTGGTCCTCACGCCGGGGGCCAGCGCGGGAAGGGAACAGAGCGCGCTCGTCGCCATCGACGAAGCGCTTGGGGGCATCGGCACCCGGGTGGAGCGGATCGACTTCCCGTATCACCTGGCCGGCCGGCGGGCCCCGGACCGGCCCGCGGTCCTGATCGCGACGGTGATCGACGCGACCCGAACGCTCGCCGACGACCTGGGGGTCGCGGTCGACCGGATCGCAGTGGGCGGCCGTTCGATGGGCGGCCGCATGGGCTCGATGGCGGTGGCCGAAGGGCTCCCGGCGGCGGCGCTCGTCATGGTGAGCTATCCGCTCCATCCCCCGGGCCGCCCCGATCGGATGCGAACCGACCACTTCGGCGCGATCGCGGTCCCATGTCTCTTCGTGTCCGGCACCCGGGACGCCTTCGGGACCCCGGTGGAGCTGGAGACCGCCACCCGGGCGATCCCGGGCCCGGTCACTCACCGGTGGATCGAGAAGGGTGACCACGGGCTTCGCCGCAAGGACGTCGAGGTGGCCGAGATCGTGCGGGAGTGGGTTGCCTCGCTCTGAGCGGAACGGGTCCGTCGAGACCGTGGCGCGGTCGTGGCGGCCACGCCTGTTCGCAACCGCCGCCCAAGCGATGAGTCTTCGAGCCCGACCCCGTCGTATCTGAAACGAGGAAAGGGGTCGCACGTGAATCCGCTGCTGCTGGAGTGGCTCATCGCCGAGCGCAGCCGGGCGGCCCACCGCCGGGCGCCGACACGCCCGCACCCGCGGCGTGAGATCCGCTGGCGCCGCGTCCGGGCCGATTGAGGGTGCCGGCCCGAGGGTTGCGTCCGGTCGTCCCCAGGCCCGGGACGGGGGGTAGCCCCAGGTCGAGACGCCCCCTACCAGCATTCCCACGCCCGTCTTCGGTCCCTACCCTCTCAACAGGGCCTTTCCCGGCCCGGAGAGGACCCTCCGATGATCTCGGCGCTCACCCACCAACCGCTCGGAACCACGCCGGTGCCGAGCGACGACCTTCTTGCTCTCGCGGCGCGCACCGGTCCGGACGCATGATGGCGACCGGAATCGAGGGCACGGGGATGCGGGTGCAGGTACGGGTGGGAGGGAAGAACCGAGTGATCGAGCTCTCCGACACCCGGGTCCAGCAGCTCGGCTCGGCCCGGCACGCGATATGGACCGCGCCGTTCACCCGGCGTTCCTGGCAGGAGCTCCTCTTCTTTGTGGTCAGCTCAGTGGTGGCCGCCCTCGGCATCGCGCTCTTTGCCGTGACCACCTCCGCCGGGGCCGCGCTCGCCATCACCTTCCTCGGGCTGGCCATCCTGGCGGGGGGGCTTCGCGGTGCCCGGGGCCTCGGCGGATGGCACCGGGGGCTCGCCCGAAGCCTCCTCGATGAGCACATCGAGGAGCCCGAGCCGTTCTCGGCCCGACCCGGGTTCGTCGGATGGCTCCAGGGCGCGCTGAAGGACCGGGTGGCCTGGCGCTCGGGCCTCTACTCGCTGGCCAAGGCGCCGCTGATCTTGTTGGGTGGGTGGTTCGCCTTCAGCGTCTGGGTGGATGCCTTCAGCTGTCTCCTCTACCCGTTCATCCGGTCCGGCGACGGGCTGGTGCCGGGCGAGTTCGGGATCGTCTTCAACCTCTTCCATCCGGGCTTCTTCTCGGTCGGGACAAGCGGCGTCGCCCACGCCTTCTTCATCGAGCTGACCGGGGCGGTGCTCCTCTTCGTTGCTCCGTGGCCGATGCGCCTGGTCGTCTTCGTCGATCGCAAGCTCATGCACGCGCTCCTGTCCCCCGACCCGGTGGCCCGGCGGGTTCGCTCGCTCGAGGAGGCTCGCGCCCAGACGGTCGACTCCTCGGCGGCCACCCTCCGCCGGATCGAACGCGACCTCCACGACGGCACCCAGGCCCAGCTGGTGGCGGTGGCGATGCGCCTCGGCCAGGCCAAGGAGAAGCTGGCCGACGGCGCCGAGCTCGATCTCGATCACGTCCGCCAACTCGTCGACGACGCTCACCAGGGCGCCAAGGAAGCCATCGTCGAGCTGCGCGACCTGGCCCGGGGGATCCACCCGCCGGTCCTCGACACCGGCCTCGAGGGGGCGCTGTCGACCTTGGCGGCCCGCAGCGCCGTGCCGACCCAGCTGGCGGTGGCGATCGTGGATCGCCCGACGCCGGCCATCGAGGCGATCGCCTACTTCGTGGTCGCCGAGCTCCTGGCCAACGTCGCCCAGCACGCCCTGGCGTCGAAGGCGGAGGTGAGCTGCACCGAGCACGGGCGGTGGCTCCGGGTGGTCGTCCGCGACGACGGGAAAGGCGGCGCCCAGCCCTCGACGGTCGGCTCCGCATCCAGTGGGCTGCGGGGCCTCGCCGACCGGGTCCGCGCCGTCGATGGGTGGCTGCACCTCACCAGCCCGGCCGACGGCCCGACCGTGGTCACCGTCGACCTCCCCTTGCATGCCTGAGATCACCGACACCATCCGGGTCGCCATCGCCGAGGACTCCGCCATCCTGCGGGACGGCCTCGTCCAGCTGCTGGGGGACCGCGGCTTCGAGATCACGGACGCGGTCAGCGAGGCCTCGGCGCTGCGCGAGTCCATCGCCCGGGACCGGCCCGACGTGGCGGTGGTCGACATCCGCATGCCGCCGACCTTCACCGACGAGGGGCTCCGGGCCGCCCTCGAGCTGCGCCGCCACGACCCGCGGCTCGGGATCCTGCTCTTCTCCCAGTACATCGAGACCCGCTACGCGGCCGAGCTGCTGGCCGACGACGCGGCCGGCATCGGCTATCTCCTGAAGGACCGGGTGGCCGACGTCAGCGACTTCGTGGAGGCGCTCGTCCGGGTCGCCTCCGGTGGCACCGCCTTGGACCCCGAGGTCGTCACCCAGCTCCTCGGGGCCTCCCGCCGCACCGACTCGCTGGCCGGGCTGAGCGCCCGGGAACGCGAGGTGCTGGCCCTGATGGCCGAGGGCCGGTCCAACGCCGCGATCGCGACCGCGCTGGTGGTCTCGGAAGGCGCGGTCGAGAAGCACGTCGCCAACATCTTCAGCAAGCTCGACCTCCCGGTGTCCCAGTCGGACCACCGGCGGGTGTTGGCCGTCCTCCGGTACCTGGAGTCGTGACCGCCCGCCCCTCCTGACCCGGCGCAACCGGGGGCGTAACCTGCGGCCCGGATGCCCGAGACGACCGGCCGCCTGCCCCTCGACGACGTCACCGTCATCGACCTGACCGTCGCCCGGGCCGGGCCGACCTGCGTCCGCCAGTTGGCCGACTGGGGCGCCCGGGTCGTGCGGATCGACGTCCCGGCCGAGCCGGCCACGCCGGGGGTGGCGGGGGAGGCCCGGCTCGGATCCGACTTCCAGAACCTGCACCGCAACAAGCGCTCGCTGGCCCTCGACCTGAAGCGGCCCGAGGCCCGCGACGTCCTGCTCCGCCTGATCGATCGGGCCGACGTGCTGGTCGAGAACATGCGGCCCCCGGTCAAGGACCGGCTCGGGTTCGGCTGGGCCGAGGTGCACGAGCGCAACCCCCGCCTCGTCTACGGCTCGCTGTCCGGCTTCGGCCAGGACGGCCCCTACGGCGAGCGCGGCGGCGTCGACCAGATCGCCCAGGGCATGGGCGGCCTGATGAGCGTGACCGGGCTCCCGGGCGGACCGCCGGTGCGGGTCGGGATCCCGATCTCGGACCTCTCGGCCGGCCTCTATCTCGCCATCGGGATCCTGGTCGCCCTCCACGAGCGAGCGCGGACCGGCCAGGGTCGGTGGGTGCAGACGTCGCTCCTCGAGGCGATGGTCGCGATGATGGACTTCCAGGCCGCCCGTTGGACCATCGACGGCGAGGTCCCACCCCAGGAGGGCAACCACCACCCGACGCTCGTCCCGATGGGCTGCTTCGCCTCCGCCGACGGTTACCTCAACGTGGCCGGGCCGTCCGGCCGGCTCCTGCACCGGCTGTGCGAGGCGATCGGGCTGCCCGAGGTCCCGAAGGACCCCCGCTTCGACACCGGGGCCAAGCGCTCGGCGCGACGGGGCGAGCTCAACGCGCTCGTCGCCGAGCAGCTGCGCCGGAAGACAACCGCCGAGTGGGTCGAAGTCCTGAGCGGGGCCGGCGTCCCGTGCGGACCCGTCTACGGGATGGACGAGGTGTTCGAGGACCCCCAGATCGAGCACCTGGCCCTCCGGGAGCCCGTCGAGCACCCGAGCCTCGGCCCGCTGGACCTGATCCGCAACGCCGTGCGAATCGTCGCGCCCGACCCGGTCGGACCGTCGGTGCGGACCCACAGCCCCGACCCCGGCGAGCACACTGATGAGATCCTGGGCGAGCTCGGCTACTCGAGCGAACAGATCGAGCGACTTATGCCGGCCACGACCAGAGGAGCGCGGTGAGCGACACGGTCATCGTCACCACGGACAGCGACGGCATCGCCGTCATGATGTTCAACAACCCGGCGCGATTGAACGCGCTGTCGGTCGAGATGCGCGGCGCGATCGTGGACGAGCTGGCCCGCTTGGAAGCCGACCCCGACGTCCGGGTCCTGGTCATCACCGGGGGCGGCGACCGGGCCTTCATGTCCGGGGCCGACATCTCCGAGTTCGGCGCGCGCCGGACCGAGTCCGACGCCCGGGCCGACTACGACGCCGGGATGGCCGCCATCACCAGGGCCTGGACGAGCTTCAGCAAGCCGATCATCGCGGCGATCCGCGGCTACTGCATGGGCGGGGGAGTGCTGACCGCGCTGCAGGCCGACTTCCGTTACGCGTCAGCCGACGCGGTGTTCGCGGTCCCGGCGGCCCGGCTCGGCCTCGGCTACGCGATGGGCGGGGTGCGGGCCCTGCTGGATGTGGTCGGGCCGGCCTGGACGGCCGAGATCCTGTTCTCGGCCCGGCGCCTCGGCGCCGAGGAGGCGCTGCAGGCGGGACTGGTGAATCGGGTCGTGGACGGATCCGAGCTGCAGGGCGAGGTGCTCAGCCTGGCTCGAACGATCGCCGGGAACGCCCCGCTGACCGTGGCCGCGTGCAAGGCGGCGCTTCGCGAGCTCCGCAAGCCCGAGACGATGCGGGACACCGAGCTGGTGGCCCAGATGGTCGAGGCGTGCTTCCGGTCCGAGGACTACCGGGAGGGCCAGGCCGCCTTCGCCGAGAAGCGGACCCCGAGGTTCACCGGCCACTGAGGGAGCCGCTCGGGTCTCGGCCCGGCCAACCTTGACGAAGACGCCCCAGAAAAAATAGCTTTCGCGCGGTGGGGGAGCCCGAGCTGGCCGACGATCCGATCCGGTCGCGCCTGCTCGACGCGGCCGTGCGGGTGTTCGCCCGGGAGGGCTACGCCGGCACCAAGATCCTCGACATCGTCCGGGAGGCCGGGCTCTCCACCGCCACCGTCTACGGCCGCTACCGCTCCAAGGAGGAGCTGCTCCGCGAGGCCGTGGTGTCGGGGTCGAAACAGGCCGGGCACGCCGTCCCCGGCGGGTCGCGCCGGGTCGCCGACCTGATCGCCCGGGCGGCCAGCCTCCGCTCGAGCCCCCTCACCGACGACGAGGCGCTGCGGCTCGAGGCCTACGTGAGCGCGCGGCGCGAGCCCCAGGTCGCGGCGGCGCTGGCCGAGGCGCGCCGGAACCGCCGCCAGGCGGTGCAGCCGCTGGTCGACGCGGCCGGGGTGGACGGGACGGTCGCGCCGGGGGTGGACCCCGAAGCGGTGCTCTTCCTGGTCCAGACGCTGTACCTGGGCATGCTGGTGCAGCGGGCCGCCGAGGTGAAGGGCCCCGACCCGGCCGGTTGGGGGGACCTGGTCGAGCGGATCGTGGGCAGCTTCGGGGACGGCTCGGCGTCGACCGCGAAAGGAGCGACCCGTGGCGGTGGTTGAGCACTTCGACGTCCTGATCCTGGGGGCCGGCATCTCGGGGATCGGCGCCGCCTACCACCTCCAGGACCAGCGGCCCGGCACGACGTTCGCGGTGCTGGAGGCGCAGGACTCCTTCGGCGGGACGTGGTGGACCCACCGCTACCCGGGGGTGCGCTCCGACAGCGACCTGTTCACCCTGGGCTACCGGTTCAAGGCGTGGGGCGGCGACCCGATCGCGACCGGCGGCCAGATCCTCGAGTACCTCGGCGAGGCCATCGAGGACTTCGACCTGGCCCGCCACATCCGCTACCGGCACCGGGTCGAGGCGGCCGCGTGGTCGAGCGAGGACCACCGCTGGACGGTCAGCGCCCACCACCTCGAGACCGACGAGCGGGCCCCGCTCACCTGCGGGTTCCTGTGGATGTGCCACGGCTACTACCGCCACGGCCAGGGCTACAAGCCCGAGTGGGAGGGGATCGAGGACTTCGGGGGCGAGATCCTCCACCCCCAGGAGTGGCCCGAGGCGGTCGACCTCAAGGGGAAGCGGATCGTCGTGATCGGCTCGGGGGCGACGGCCGCCACCCTGATCCCGGCCCTCGCCGAGGAGGCCGAGCACGTCACCATGCTCCAGCGCTCGCCCACCTACTACTTCGCTCGCCCCAACACGAACGAGCTGGCCAACACGCTGCGGGAGCTCGACACCCCGCCCGAGTGGACCCATGAGATCGTGCGCCGCCAGATCTTCAAGATGACCGAGCAGATGCGCCAGGCCGCGTCCTGGAACCCCGAGCAGCTGAAGAAGCTGATGATCGACGGGGTCCGGTCCCAGCTGCCCGAGGACTTCGACGTCGACACCCACTTCACCCCTCAATACCGGGTGTGGCAGCAGCGCGTGGCCGTCCTCCCGGGCGGCGACCTGTTCAAGGCGATCAGCGAGGGCAAGGTCTCGGTGGTCACCGACACCGTCGGCCGGTTCACCGAGGACGGCATCAAGACCGGGTCGGGCGAGCACCTCGAGGCCGACGTCATCATCACGGCCACCGGGTTCGACCTCTCGGTGCTCGGCGACGTGGCGCTCGAGGTCGACGGCCAGCCGATCGACCCCGCGGAGCTGGTCACCTACCGCGGGATCATGTTCACGGAGCTGCCGAACCTCGCCTACATCTTCGGCTACTTCCGGGCCAGCTGGACCCTGCGGGCCGACATCATCAGCGACTTCGTGTGCCGGCTGCTCGCGCACATGGAGGAGCGAGGCGTCCACCAGGTGGTCCCGACGCTCCGGGAGGACGAGCGAGAGATGGAGCTGGTCGACTGGGTGGAGCCGGAGAACTTCAATCCCGGCTACCTCCGCCGGTCCATGCACCTGATGCCGCGCCAGGGCGTCAACGAGCCGTGGCGGTGGGGGCTCGAGTACTTCAGCGAGAAGAAGGTCCTCGAGGAGGCCGACCTCGAGGACGGCGCCTTGGTCTTCGGCTGACCGGTCGCCACCGGCGGCCCATCGAAGGACAACCAAGGCGGGCACCCCGTCGGCTCGACCTCGTCCTCGACCGTGCCCCGAACGCTCACGCAGCGGTGCCCCGTCGCCGGGCCGCCCGGACCTTGGCGAAGCGCGGGTGCTGGCCGATCCAGCCTGGGACGGCGCGGGTGAGCCGGGCCGGGCCCTGCAGGTGCACCCGGCGATCGGCGACTGCGTCGGCGAACCGGAGGTCACCCATCCAGATCTGGGTGAGGGCCCGCAGGTCCGCCTCGATCCGGAGGTCGACCTCCCGGCCCGGGTCGACCAGGCAGAGGTCGATCCCGTCGCGGTCAACCACGAGCCAAAAGAAGCGACGTTTCGCCGGAAGGCCCGGGAACACGAACTGGATGGTCACCGATCCCGCTCCGAGCCCGGCGGGGTCCAGATTGCGGCGGATGTCCCAGAGGAGCAGGCCGGGATCCAGCTCGTCGTCCCGATAGTCGCTACGCACCCAGCGCTGACCCCACTCGCCGAGCCCGAGGACGACCGCCATGAGCTCGCGCCCCGCCTCGGTCAGAAGGTACGAGGTCACTGCGTCAGAGGTGCTGCGCTCCACCACCCCGGCGCGTTCCAAGTCCCTCAGACGACTGGTGAGCAACGCCGGAGAGCACGACGGCACGCCCCGCCGGATCTCGTTGAACCTGGTGCTGCCGACCAGCAGCTCCCTCACGATGAGCGGGGTCCAACGACGGCACACCACCTCGGCCGCCTTGGACACCGGGCAGAACTGGCCATATCCGTCCATGACCCGATGCTACGTCAGCGCTTCAATTTTTGAACTTGTCGTCCCGCCTTCCTGGGCCGACCATGCAAGGAGCGCCGCCGGCCAGGGCCGGGCGGGCGAGGACGAGGAGCTCCGGCCATGACCGTCAGAAAGAACGACCCCGCCGACGCCGAGCTCAAGGCCCGCCATCGAGCCATGTGGGACCTCGGCGACTATCCCGCCGTCGCCCTGGACGTGATCCCCGACCTCGGGGCCGTCCTGGTCGAGGCGTGTGGGGTGAAGGCCGGTGACACGGTCCTCGACGTCGCCTGCGGATCCGGCAATGCCACGATTCCCGCTGCGCTCAAGGGGGCGCGGGCGACCGGATGCGATCTCAGCCCGACGCTGCTCGACGCCGGCCGCAGGTTGGCGACGGCGCGCGGAGCGGACGTCACGTGGCGAGAAGGGGATGCCGAGTCGTTGCCTTTCGCCGATGGCGAGTTTGACGTCGTGGTCTCGTGCGTAGGAGTCATGTTCGCCCCCCACCATCAGGCGGTCGCGGACGAGCTGCTCCGGGTGTGTCGTGCCGGGGGGACCATCGGCCTCGCCAGCTGGACCCCGGAGGGGTTTGTCGGTCAGATGTTCGCGACCATGAAGCCCTATTCGCCGCCGCCGCCCCCAGGCGCCCAGCCCCCGCCGCAGTGGGGCGACGAGGAGCACGTGCGTCGCCTGTTCGGGAATCGGGTTGAGAGTCTCCGCTCCTCGCGCGAGACCGTGACCGTCGACCTCTTCGAGACCGCGGAGACGTTCCGGGACTACTTCAAGACCATGTACGGCCCCGTCGCGGCCACCTACCAGGCTCTGGCCGCCGAGCCGGACCGCGCCGCCGCGCTCGACCGGGACCTGAGCGAACTGGCCCAACGGAGCACTCGAGGTCCCGCTTCGGGCGTGATGGACTGGGAGTACCTCCTGGTGGTGGCCCGGCGCTCAGCCTGATCGCGTTCGGGGCTCGCAACCCCACCCTCATAAACTGATATCATTTAAATATCAATTTATGAAGGGAGCACCCCATGAGCACCGTCGAATCCGTCGCATCGGACCAGCCGGTCGGGCATCTCGGCGCACGCGTCGACATCACGGATCGTCCCGCCTTCGCCATCAGCGGCTGGCTGGCGCTGCTGGTGCTGGCCGGCTGTGTGGTGGGGATCGTCCTGGCCGCCAAGCAGAACCACGGGTTGCTCTGGATCCCCATTCCCATCGGAATCCTGCTCGTCACGTCGTTGCTCATCGTCACGCCGGGGCAGACCTCGGTCGTCCAGTTCTTCGGTCGCTACATCGGCACCGTCCGCCGGGCCGGGTTCTGGTGGGTGATCCCGTTCACGGTGCGGCGCAAGGTCAGCATCCGGGTCCGGAACTTCGAGACCAACCGGCTGAAGGTGAACGACGCCGACGGGAACCCGGTCGAGATCGCCGCCATCGTGGTGTGGCAGGTCGTCGAGCCGGCCAAGTCCACCTACGCGGTCGAGAGCTACGGGGACTTCGTGACCGTCCAGGCCGAGTCGGCGCTGCGCCATGTGGCGGTCAGCCACCCCTACGACGACACCACCGGGACCGGGACCTCGCTGCGGGGCTCGACCGACATCGTGGCGGGGGAGTTGGCCGCCGAGATGGCCACCCGGGTCACGATCGCCGGCATCGAGATCATGGAGGTCCGGATCTCGCACCTCGCCTACGCCCCCGAGATCGCCCAGGCGATGCTGCGCCGCCAACAGGCCAACGCGGTGGTGGCGGCGCGCTCGCGGATCGTCGAGGGCGCGGTCGGGATGGTCGAGCTGGCCCTCAACCGGCTGACCGAGAACGGCGTGGTGTCGCTCGACGAGGAGCGAACCGCCAGCATGGTCAGCAACCTGATGGTGGTGCTGTGCGGCGACCAGCCGGCCTCGCCGGTCGTGAACACCGGGTCGCTCTATTCGTGAGCGAGCGGCGCCAGGTCCTCCTCCGGATCGACCCGGCCGTGCACGACGCCCTGATCCGTTGGGCCAGTGACGAGCTCCGCAGCCTCAACGCCCAGGTGGAGATGGTGCTGCGCCGGGCGCTGGCCGAGGCCGGGCGCATGCCCAAGCGGGCCGCGCCGCTGCCCAAACGGGGAAGGCCCCGGGCCGGCGAGGGGTAGCGATCGGCGCGGTCACCCTCGCTTTGTCGAGGGGCCGGCCGGTAGCCTCGGCGCTCGTGCCCGGGGCGCGACCAGACGATGCCATCGACCGGGCCCGGCGGCTGGTCGAGCGAGCCGAGCGCGTCGTGGTCCTGACCGGTGCCGGCATCTCGACGGAGTCCGGGATCGCCGACTTCCGGGGTCCCGACGGGGTGTGGACCAAGAACCCCGAGGCGGAACGATTGGCCAACCTCGACGTCTACCGGTCGAGCCCCGAGGCCCGGCGGCGGTCGTGGCAGCACCGGTTGGCCTCGCCGGCATGGCGGGCCCAGCCCAATGCCGGTCACCACGCCGTGGTCGCGCTCGAGCGGCGGGGCAAGCTCGACACGCTGGTGACCCAGAACATCGACGGCTTGCACCTGCTGGCCGGCAGTGACCCGGCCAAGGTGGTCGAGATCCACGGCTCGATGCGCGACGTCGTGTGCCTGGCCTGCGGCGACCGGGGACCGGCCGGGCCGACGCTCGACCGGGTCCGGGGCGGCGAGGACGACCCGGCCTGTCTTGTCTGTGGCGGCATCCTCAAGTCGGCCACCATCAGCTTCGGCCAGTCGCTGGTGGCGGCCGATCTGCTCCGGGCCGAGCGGGCGGCGAGGGGTTGCGACCTGCTGCTCGCGGTCGGGAGCACCCTCGGCGTGTACCCGGCCGCCAGCCTCGTCCCGGCGGCGGCCCAGCAAGGGGCCGCCATCGTGATCGTGAATGCCGACCCGACCCCGTTCGATCCGATCGCCGACGCGGTGGTGGGCGGGCGGATCGGCCAGGTCCTGCCGGCGATCGTCGGCGTCCCGGCGCCGGCGGGGAACGGCTCCCCGCCATGAGCACCGACCCGAGGTTCGAGAGCTACGACCCCACCCGGGCCACCGCCATGGTCGGCGGGTCGGCCGCCAGCACCGGCATCCCCGCCTATCTCGGCATCCGAATCGACGCCGTCGGCCCCGGCACGATGACCGCGTCGATCGAGGTCCGAGAGGAGCACCTCAACCCGTTCGGCTCGGCCCACGGCGGCACGCTGGCGGCACTGGTCGACCACGTCCTCGGGGGCGTCCTCTATTCGGTGATCCCGCCCCACTCGTGGGCGGCCACCACTGAGTTCAAGCTGAACTTCCTCGCCCCGGTCCGGGTCGGGACCCTGAGCGCGGCGGCGACCATCGAGTCGATGACTCGGCGGACGGCGGTCGTGCGCATCCAGGCCACCAACGACGGTCGGCTGGTCGGCCTGGCCCAGGGGACCGTCACCATCCAAGCGCCGAGGGTGGAACCGCCGGCCGCACCCTGAGGGATCCGCCGCCGGGACGGCGGCGGATCGGCTTAGCTCGCGAACAGGGTCACGCAGCAGCGGTTCGGGCCGGGGTCGAGGTGGGCGCTGACCGACGTCGCGTCCATGCCCTCGAGCAGGCCCTTCAGCACCGCACAGTTCATCCCGCAGACGAGCTGGCGATGGTCTTCGGCGATCGCGTGGAACGGACAGTTCTCCATGGTGACGACCCGACCGTCGCAGCGGGGCTGGTATCCGTAGTCGGTCAGGACCTCGAGGACGCAGTCGAGGACCGGCGGATCGGCGGTCCCAGGCTGCCGACCCGACCCGAGCGCCCGCCCGTAGTCGCGGGCGACCGCCCGCAGCGCCTCCCCTGCCGGAACCCCGGTCCCGTCGGCGTCCTCGACCGCCTGAGCCAGCAGCGACGCCACGAGGTCATAGCGGCGCTCCGGCACGCTGAAGCCGACGTCGTGTTGAGGAGCCCAGTAGCGCTTGGCCGGCCGCCCCGCCCCGGGGCCGCCCCGCCCCGGGGGGCGTCGGAACTCGACCTCGAGCATCCCGAGCTCGGTCAGCTTGTCGAGGTGGAAGGCGGCCGCCGACCTCGAGACCCCGACCGCCGCCGCGGCGTCGTCCCTGCTCACCGGGCCCTCGGCCTCGGCGACCAGCAGATACAGGCGCCGTCGCATGGGCTCGGCCAGGGCCGCCAGGCCGGCCAGGCGTTCCTCTCTGCCGCGCATGTGGGCATTCTAAAACAAGTCGATCTTGACGTAAAGGCGCACAGTTTCTAAGGTGGGGAATCGCATCGTTAGAGGACGCCAGGAGGGCCGTGATGGAAGAGGTGGGGACGCTGATCGGCACCGATCCCGAGTTTCTGACGGGGAGCGATCGCGCCGAGCCACGGCTGCGGGTGGTCGGCACCGGGACGGTCGACCTGCCCCGGGCGACCCGGGCGGTCGCCGACCTCCTGGATGCGCTCGGGGTGGACCGGGGCGCCGACGGGCTGGCCGAGACGCCGGGCCGGGTGGCCCATGCCTATGCCGAGCTGCTC
>JBOGFV010000184.1:0-5517 GCA_050743525.1 Acidimicrobiales bacterium | reverse complement strand
TGGGAGTGCGCCGTCCAGCGGGTTGTCCACGGTCTCGACCATCTGGGCCTTTGACCCGCGCCGGGTCCGGCTGCTGGTGGCCGGGCACCTCCAAGAGCCGGTCTCCAATGCCGGTGCGGCCGTCGTGGGCTCGCGTGCCTGGGTCGTCGGTGGCGAGCTCAATGGCTCACCGGTTGCGGCGGTCCAGATGCTCAGACCCGACCCGACGTTCGGGTCGGCCGGGATCGCCGGTGCGGGCTCGCCGTACTTCGGCACCAACCTCCTGGTCGCTGACCGGGGCAACAACCAGCTCCTTCTGTTCAACCCGGCCCTGCGGACGATCTGGACCTACCCGTCCCCGAGCTCACCCCCCAACCCGTCGGGCTTCTTCTTCCCCGACGACGCGTTCTTCGTTCACAACGGCAAGGCGATCATCACCAACCAGGAGGAGAACGAGACCATCGAGGAGATCGGATACCCGTCGGGCAAGCTCCTTTGGACCTACGGCCACCCCCGCCAGCTCGGCTCTGCGGCTGGGTTCCTCCACGAGCCTGACGACGCCTATCTGCTTCGGAACGGCCAGATCACGGTGGCCGACGCCGACAACTGCCGCGTCCTCGTGATCAACCCGAACGGGACACTCGCCCACCAGATCGGGACGACCGGCAACTGCGTCCACCAGCCCCCCACGTCGATGGGGTCACCCAACGGCGACACTCCTCTCGCCGACGGCAACTTGCTGGTCTCGGAGATCACCGGGTCGTGGGTGAGCGAGTACACGTCGGCCGGCAGCTTGGTCTGGACCGTGCAGCTGCCCATCAGCTACCCCTCGGACCCCCAGCAGCTGGCCTCCGACCTCTACCTGCTCGCCGACTACGCCCAGCCGGGCCAGCTCTTGGAGTTCAACCGGGCCGGCCAGATCAGCTGGCGCTACGACGTGACCAGCGGGCCCGGCATGCTCAACCACCCCTCCTTGGCCGAGCGGCTCCCCAATGGGGTGATCATGTTGAACGACGACTACGGGGACCGCATGGTGGCGATCGATCCGGTCACCCAAGCGCTGGTCTGGCAGTACGGGGTGACCGGTCAACCGGGGAAGACGGCCGGAATGCTCAACACTCCGGACGGCTTCGACGTGCTGGCGCCGGGCGGGCACACCCCCACCCATCCCGCCACCGGGTGAAGGTGGTCGCTCAGTCGCCGACGGTGACCAGGGTGCCGAGCGGCGTCATCGGGTAGACGACCCTCGCGTTGGAGGGGTTCATCTCCACGCAGCCGAGGCTCTGGGCCCAGCCGTAGCCGGGGCGGTCGAAGCCGTGCAGCGCGTCGCCGCCGTTGAAGTAGCTGACCCACGGGACGCCGGGGTCCGCGTACTTCGAGCCGTCGGGGTTGGTCCCGGTCATGGTCGTGGTCACGTAGCGGGCGTAGACCGGGAAGGTCCCCTTGACCGTGGGGGCCACCGAGATCCCGGTGTTGGCGAGGGTGCGGTAGGCCTCGGCGCCGTCCGAGTACACGGTCACGCTCTCGGGGGAACTCTCCGACACGTAGACGTACCGGTACGCGTTGGCGTCGGCATGCCCGCTGGACGCGTCGGCCAGGAGATCGGTCCACACCTGGGGGCCGGGCAGCCCGTCGGTCTTCAGACCGTGCTGGTCCTCAAAGTCCATGATGGCGCCCCTGGTGATGACGTTCATCTGGCCGGCGGTCCACAGCGAGGTGAGCGAGGTCGGCTGGCCGGCCCATCGCCAGCCGAAGGTGCCCTGCTGGACGTCGGCTTCCTGGGTGAGCGAGGTCATCGGCGCCGTCGGGCTGAAGGAGAGAGGGAGATAGCCGAGCTCGGCCAGCAGCTGCTGGAGTCGGAGGATCGAGCCCTCCTGCACGCTGAAGGGCACGGTGGTCGAGGTGCCCAAGCGCACGCCCTGGGTGCTCACCATGCCGGTGCCGCCGCCCGGGATGAGGATCGACTCGGTGGCCCCCGGGACGAGGGGTGCGGATGGCACAAACTCGACCTCGGAGGGCGACACCAGCGACCAGGCCCCCGGGACCGCGGGCGCGAGGGCCGGCATGGGGCTGTTCTGGGCGATCGGGGCGCTGAAGCTGACCGTGATGGTGGTGGCCGAGGGGACCAGCTTGGCGCTCGCCGTCGGGGTCGTGGCGACGACGTTGAACGGCACGGCCTGCTTGGCCGGGGCCTTGATCGCCGTCGGGGCGTGATTGGATCTGGCCACCCAGACCACCCCCGTGGCGCCACCCCCCACGATCAGGAGCGCGCCGGCCACCGCAAGGACGATCGGCCAGCGGCGTCCCGAGGCCTTGCGGTGAGCTGGTTGCCCCTGCATCGCGAGCAGCATCGTAGCCGGGGCAACGCGCGTCCTGAGCGCACCCTTCGGTCCAGCGGCGGGCCGCTTTCCTCGGCCCGACCAGGGACCTCGCGGCGGGCCGGGTCAGTCGACGGCGGCCCGGACGGCGTCGGCGACCGAGCGCAGTGTGACCGGGTCGGTCACCTTGTTCCCCTCGGCCGTCCGCACGTAAAAGGCGTCAACAACCTCGTGACCGATGGTCGAGACCCTGGCCGAGACCACGTCGAGGGCGCAGTCGAATAGGGCCTGGGTCACCCGGTGGAGGAGGCCCATCTCATCGGGGGCCCGGAGCTCTAGCACCGTCGAGCTGGCCGAGGCATCGTTGTCGGTCACGACGGTCGGGGTGATGGTGCGGGCCGACCGGGGCCGCCGTTCGCCGGCGTAGGCCTCGGCCCGGGCGGCCAGCCGGGCGTCCAGCTCGAGGCGGTCGCCGAGGACAGCGTCGAGGTCCTCCCGCAGACGGGCCGAGTCCGGCCACGAGCCACGGGGTACCTGGACCGTGAAGACCTCGACCGCGACCCCGTCGCGGCTGATCGCGTCAGCGCTGCGGACGTCCAACCCGTGGAGCGCAAGGATCCCCGCCACCGAGGCCAACAGTCCGGGGCGGTCGGCGGCCGCCACGGTGACCTTCGGGGGGTCGAGGACGACCACCGCCCGGCCCGTCCCCCGCACCTCGCCGGCGAGCCGGTGGTGGTCTTCGGTGACCCAGCCTGGCCCGCGGGGGAGCGGGGTGCCGCCCAGGTACGCGTCGGTCCGCTCGACCAACTCCTCGACCAGCCCCGCCTTCCACGGCCCCCACGCCGAAGAGCCGGTGGCCAACCCGTCGGCTTCGGCCAGCGCGCCGAGCAGCGCGAGGGTGTCGCGGTCCACGACCGCGTTGGCCACCCGTTCGATCGTCACCGGATCGTCGAGGTCGCGGCGGGTCGCCACATCGGGCAGCAGGAGGTGGTTACGGATCATCGATGCAAGCGTCTGGATCTCTCGATGCGAGAACCCCATGCGTTCACCGATGCTTCCCACCAGCTCTACCCCCACGTCGGTGTGGTCGCCCGGGTAGCCCTTCCCGATGTCGTGCAGGAGGGCACCGACGACCAAGAGGTCGGGTTGGTCCACTCGATTGACAAGGGCCGCGGCCCCAGCGGCCGTCTCGAGCAGGTGCCGGTCAACCGTGTAGCGGTGGTAGGCGTTACGTTGCGGCTTCGACCGGACCGGCTCCCACTCGGGTAGCAACCTCAAAAGGATGCCCGATTGATCGAGGGACTCCAGTGCCGCGATCGCAGGCCGTCCGGCCAGCAACACCCGCACGAACGCCGTCCGGGTCTCGACCGGCCAGGGTTCGGGCGGTGGTGGCATTCGATCAGCAAGCCGGCGGAGAGCGGACTTCGCGATCGGCAGGTCGTGCTCTGCGGCAACGGCAGCCAGTCGGAATGGGAGCGACGAGTCCTCGCCGATTTCGGCGTCGTCGGCCAGCGCGACCTCGTGTCCGATGAGCACGATCCCTGGCTCCATCGGGATTGCGTCGAGCGATTGCGCGGAGGTACCGCGTCGGCGTCCGAACCGCGTTTCGCGAGCCGGCTGCCAAGACAGTTGGCGCCGCCAAGCGTCGTCGACCGCCCATGCGATGGAGCGACCAGAACTCGAGACAGCGGCCATCAGCTGGTCCGCGTCGGCAAACGACAGCACCTCGGCGATGTGGTCCTGCTCTTGCAGCAGAAGCTTGTCAAGGGCTCGACCAGCCCGCCGGTGCAGCTCGACTCGGACGTCTGTCAGCGTGGCGACGGCCGGCTCGATCGACTCGAGGTCGACGTAGGCGGCGAGCTTGGGCGCGTAGACCGCCATGGCGCGGAGCACACTGGCATCACGGAGTCCGCCGTGTGCTTCTTTCAAGTCCGGTTCGAGGAGGAACGCGAGGTCACCTTGGGTCCGGTGGCGATCGGACATCTGCTGCGCGAGGGTGGGCAGCCATTTGGCGCCAAGCTTGGCCCTCCACAGGGAGACGGCTTCGGCGAGCAGCGGGTCGGCTACTCGCCGCTCACCCCAAACCAGCCTGGCGTCAAGGAGTCCGAGCGCGACGCGAAGGTCGCCCTCGGCGGCTGCCAGCACCTCGGAGGGTTTGCGCACGCTGTGATCGAGGTGCACACCCTCGTCCCAGACCGGGTACCAGATGGCGTCGGCGACACTGCCGACATTGCGGATCCCGTCGTGGACCAGGACGACGTCGAGGTCCGAGTAGGGGCACAGCTCCCGACGCCCGTAGCCACCCACCGCGAGCAAGGCGAGGGAACGAGAGTTTCCTTGTACGGCCCGATTGGCCAGGCCCGACAGCCATTCGTCAGCTTCGGCGGCGTAGGCTCGGCAAAAGACGAGTCCGCCCAGATCAGGTCGGTCAACCAGCCGTTGGCGACGTTCCCTGAGGGACACCTCGGCCATCGCCGGAACGTAGCAGCGGTGAACAGGAGAGCGCGATGTCCAACAAGCCAGTGAAGGCAAAGGGATCCGGGCTCCGCACCCTCGATGGCGTCCTGGTGGTGGCTGCCGGCGTGGTCGGGGTCGTGATCGCCTTCGGCGTGCTCCACTTCATCGGCTCGGTGATTTGGGAGTTCGTGAAGGTGGTCTTAATCCTCGGGATCATCGGCGGGGCGGTCTGGGTCCTTAGCCGCCGGCGGAGGCGCTAGTTGGGCCCCTGATCAGCCACCGAAAACAAGGCGATGGGGGACCCCGGAGACTCTCTGCTCTGCCCATTCGACGATGGTCTGGGACGAGGGTTCACCCGCGGCGATCGTAGAAGTAGCGGGCAAAAGCCGCCTTCTTCTCAAGCACCTACAGTCGTCGGCGACGGTGGGTGGTTTGATGCGAACCGCTGGCGATTGGGTTCACACCCGATCCGCCCTCTCGGCTCACCTGCGGGGCGTCAGCAGCGCATAGAGCGAACCGAGAGTTGTACCGCTTGCGGCGTAGAGGTGTTCGTTAGCTCCGGGGCGGTTTGTATGTCGTGTTCTTGGCTGCGGCCGCGTCGACCTCGGCTCCTGTTAGGAGCAGCACAGTTCGAGCCGCAGCACCGCCTCCTGCGCACACCGACAACGAGGCCGCGGCGAGTTATAACCAGAAGTTGTGGATGCACCATCGCATAAAGGGCGCGACGTACCCTCCAAGTTGACCAAACAACGATTCCGCCGGT